>JBHBXR010000157.1:0-5310 GCA_041795785.1 Mesocricetibacter sp. | reverse complement strand
TCGGGCAGAGCGTTGCGGAAATTGTCGAAGGCGTATCTAAACTCGATAAATTAAAATTTCGTACCCGTCAAGAAGCGCAAGCGGAAAGTTTTCGCAAAATGATTTTGGCAATGACGAAAGATATTCGCGTTGTCTTAATCAAATTGGCAGACCGCACGCATAATATGCGGACATTGGGTTCGTTACGTCCCGATAAACGTCGTCGTATTGCAAAAGAAACCCTGGAAATTTACAGCCCGTTGGCTCATCGTCTGGGCATTGAACATTTGAAAAACGAATTGGAAGATTTGGGTTTTCAGGCAATGCACCCGCAGCGTTATTCCGTATTGCAAAAAGTTATTCAAGTGGCGCGCGGTAACCGTAAAGATATGATTCAACGGATTATTCATGAAATTCAAGGTCGCTTGAATGATGTGAATATCAAAGGTCGCGTATTCGGACGTGAAAAATCCTTGTATTCCATTTATCAGAAAATGCGTTTGAAAGAACAGCAGTTTCAATCAATTATGGATATTTATGCGTTTCGTGTGGTGGTGAAGGATTTGGACACTTGCTACCGCGTATTGGGGCAAATGCACAGTTTGTATAAACCGCGTCCGGGGAAAGTGAAGGATTATATTGCCGTACCGAAAGCCAACGGCTATCAATCTTTGCATACTTCTATGATCGGGCCGCACGGCGTGCCGGTGGAAGTGCAGATCCGCACGGAAGAAATGGATCAAATGGCGGAAATGGGTGTCGCGGCGCACTGGGCGTATAAGCAAGGCGGCAAAAATGACAGCACCACGACGCAAATCCGCGCTCAGCAATGGTTGCAAAGTATTATCGAATTGCAACAAAGTGCGGGTAACTCTTTTGAATTTATTGAAAGCGTCAAATCGGATCTGTTCTCAAAAGAAATTTATGTATTCACGCCGAAAGGACGTATTGTGGAACTGCCTGCCGGCGCAACGGCAGTGGATTTTGCTTATGCGGTGCATAGTGATGTCGGTCAGACTTGTGTCGGCGCAAAAGTAAACCGCGAACCTTATCCGTTATCACAACCGTTAAAATCAGGACAAACCGTCGATATTATTACGTCACCGTCGGCACGACCTAATGCTAACTGGCTGAATTTCGTGGTTACCGGCAAAGCGCGCGCACGTATTCGTCAGACTTTGAAAAGTTTACGTCGTGATGAAGCGGTGGCGCTGGGTAAACGTCAATTAATCAACGCATTAGAACCGAAAAAATTGGAAGAACTGAACCCGCATCAGATGCAGCTATTACTCGGCGAACTGAAATTAGATACGTTTGACGATTTGTTGGCGGAAATCGGTTTGGGTAATCAAATGAGCGGCGTAATCGCTTACCGTCTATTGGGCGAGGCAATAGAAATTGATACCGACGGCGAACACAATACTAAAAACGGTTTGGTCATTAACGGAATGGGCGGTTTGTTAACCTCTTTTGCACAATGCTGTCATCCGATTCCGGGCGATCCGATTGTCGCTTATACCAGCCCGGGGAAAGGTTTGGTGATTCATCACGAATCTTGTGCCAATTTGCATAATCGTGATGAAAGTCCGGATCATTATATGCCGGTGGAATGGGAACAAAGCGAGAATACGGTCGAGTTTGACGCCGAGTTGCGTGTAGATATTATTAATCAACAAGGGACTTTCGCCAACTTAGTGGCAGCCATTGCTGCGGCGAACAGTAACGTACAGAGTATTTGGACGGAAGAGCAAGAAGGGCGCTTGTATCAAATTAGTGTTACGCTCACCGCCAAAGATACGAAACACCTTGCTTCCATCATCCGTAAAATTCAAACGGTTTCAGGCGTGATTACCGTTGAACGTAATATCAATGAATAACCGCAATGACCGTACAGTTATTAGATGCCGTTCCGCTGACCGCACTTTCCGGTGTCGGCGCGGCAATTTCGGAAAAGCTTAGTCGTATCGGTATTCATAATCTACAAGATCTGCTTTTTCATCTGCCCAACCGTTATGAAGATCGCACCCGTATTACACCCATCGCGGATTTACGTCCCGAACAATATGCGACGATTGAAGGTTTTGTACAAACTTGCGACGTACAATTCGGTCGTCGTCCGATTCTAACCGTTACATTGTCCGACGGCACTTCCAAAATCACGTTACGCTTTTTTAATTTTAATGCCGGAATGCGTAACGGTTTTCAAATCGGTGCGCGAGTCAAAGCGTTCGGTGAGGTCAAACGCGGTCGTTTTATGGCGGAAATCCATCATCCCGAATATCAGATTATTCGCGATAACGCCCCGTTAATTTTAGAAGAAAATTTAACGCCGATTTATTCCACTACGGAAGGCTTGAAACAAACGTCACTGCGTAAGCTGACCGATCAGGCGCTTGCATTATTGGACAAAATTCAAATTGCCGAGATCTTACCCGATGAATTTAATCCTCATCCTTTTAGTTTAAAAGAAGCAATTCGCTTTTTACACCGCCCGCCACCGGATATTTCCTTGGAAATGTTGGAACAAGGAAAGCATCCCGCACAACAGCGTTTAATTTTTGAAGAATTGCTGGCGCATAACCTCGCGATGCAAAAAGTGCGGTTAGGAACGCAGCAGTTTTCTGCGTTGCCTTTGTATGTTCAATCGGATTTAAAACAGCGCTTTTTAGCCCAATTGCCTTTTCATCCTACCAATGCACAAATCAGAGTCGTCGCTGATATTGAAAAAGATCTGACAAACCCTTATCCGATGATGCGTTTAGTACAAGGGGATGTGGGTTCCGGCAAAACATTAGTCGCCGCATTGGCGGCGTTAACGGCGATTGGTAACGCTAAACAGGTTGCGTTGATGGCGCCGACGGAAATTCTTGCGGAGCAACATGCCGAGAACTTTCGTCGCTGGTTTGCGCCTTTGGGAATTCAAGTAGGTTGGCTAGCGGGAAAAGTAAAAGGAAAGGCACGGCAAAGCGAATTGGAAAAAATAAAAAACGGTACACTACAAATGGTAGTAGGCACTCATGCGCTATTCCAAGAAGAGGTGGAATTTGCAGATCTGGCGCTAGTGATTATTGACGAGCAGCACCGTTTCGGCGTACATCAGCGCTTGTTACTGCGTGAAAAAGGCGAAAAAGCCGGCTTCTATCCTCATCAGTTGATTATGACGGCGACCCCGATTCCGCGTACTTTAGCGATGACGGTCTATGCGGATTTGGACACCTCAATCATTGACGAATTGCCGCCGGGCAGAACGCCGATTAGCACGGTGGTGGTGTCGGAAGAGCGTCGGGCGCAAATTGTTGCCCGCGTTCATCATGCCTGTACGCAAGAAAAACGCCAAGCGTATTGGGTATGCACTTTGATTGATGAAAGCGAAGTGTTGGAGGCGCAAGCCGCAGAAGCAACCGCAGAAGATTTGTGTAAAGCCTTGCCGCAGTTACGTATAGGTTTAGTGCATGGGCGAATGAAACCCGCCGAAAAACAACAAATTATGGCGGCTTTTAAAGCGGCGGAATTGGATTTGTTAGTGGCGACCACCGTGATTGAAGTGGGTGTAGACGTACCGAATGCCAGTTTAATGATAATCGAAAACGCGGAACGTCTGGGCTTGTCGCAACTGCACCAATTACGCTGACGGGTCGGGCGCGGCAGTACGGCATCTTATTGCGTATTAATGTATAAACCGCCGTTAGGCAAAATTTCACAGAAACGCTTGCAAGTGTTGCGTGACAGCCAAGACGGTTTTGTGATTTCGGAAAAAGATTTGGAAATCCGCGGACCGGGCGAAGTGTTGGGAACGAAACAAACGGGGATGGCGGAGTTCAAAGTGGCGAATTTAATGCGCGATCGTAAAATGATTCCGATGGTACAACATTATGCGCGCGAATTAATTGTGAAATATCCGAATGTGGCGGACAGTTTGATTAAGCGTTGGTTGAATCAAAGGGAGATTTACAGCAATGCCTGATTCGGTTTTCAGCGGTCTTCGCTGGCAAGAAGAAAATTCCTCACAGGTGACATTGTTATCCGAAACCGTCAAAGACTGGTTGTTTTGGCAAGGCTCACTGACAGTGAAATTAAAACAATGCTGTACGAAATTTGAAGTAAAAGTGCGGTCGGAGAAATGGATAAAAAAAACGTATCAAAATGAGACCGCACTTTTGCCGCAAGGACAATATTGGTGTCGTGAAGTGATTTTATACGGCGACGATAAGCCCTGGGTGGAAGCGCGAACGTTGATTTCTCCTCTATTAGCGGAACATTATCAAGAATTGTTACAACTCGGTACGATGCCGATTGGCGAGTGGTTGTTTCGCCAAGCCCCCGGCAGACGGACAATTCAGTGGAGTCGGGATGAAAAGACAGGATTATATGCCCGTCGTTCGTTATTTTTGATTCGACAAATGCCCTTATTGATCAGTGAGCTTTTCCTTGAGGATAGCCCGATAACTAAGTAGAATTTAGCAAATTATTTAAGCGGATTGATTATGACTGTTCAATCAACACCTACCATTCTTTTTTTTGACTCGGGCGTCGGCGGATTCAGCGTTTATAACGAAGTCAAGCGGCTTTTGCCCGATTGTCATTATCTGTATTGTTTCGATAATGCGTTTTTTCCCTACTCGGAAAAAAGCGAAGAGACTATTATTGAACGGACGTTGCAAGTGTGTCATGCGATCAATAGAAATTATCCTCTTGATTTAATTGTTATCGCCTGTAATACGGCGAGTACCGTTGTGTTACCTGCATTGCGTGAGAATTTTTCCGTTCCGATTGTGGGGACGGTGCCCGCGATTAAACCTGCCACGGAGATATCGCAAACTAAGCATATCGGACTGCTTGCAACCAAAGGCACGGTAAAGCGCGCCTATGTAAATGATTTAATTGAACGTTATGCCACGGAGTGTATTGTAGAAAAAATCGGCACGACCAAGTTGGTGGAGATTGCGGAAGCAAAATTACACGGTCATTCGGTCGATTTAATTGCATTGAAAAACGAGCTCGAACCTTGGCAACATTTAAGCGATTTAGACGCAGTAGTGTTGGGTTGTACCCATTTCCCTCTCATTAAAAACGAAATTCAGCTTTGCCTACCACAAGTGAAGTATTTTCTCGATCCCGGCTACGCAATTGCCAAACGAGTGCGATATTTGCTGGAAACGCTTAAAGTGCGGTCGAAAAATAACACGAAAAATTTGATTTTTTGCACGCAATCTTTTGAATTAGCCTATAAATTTCGCCAAGTGATTCATTTTTGGGGGTTTGAAGAGCTGGTCGTATTGGATTTAGAATCTGTAAATCAACCGTAACGGGTGTTGTTATTTTAGTCTTTTT
>JBHBXR010000156.1:0-9008 GCA_041795785.1 Mesocricetibacter sp. | reverse complement strand
TTTGGTTGTCAGCCTTATTCATTATAGGAGGATTTTTTTATTCTGTTCACCGCTTAAGCTCTTTGATTCCATACGCATAGCGTATGGTTTTTATAGCTAGACTTTGTCTAGCTATAATAAAAACCCCATACGGATTCGTACGGGGTTTAGTCTAATATGACGAAATGAAATTATTTGCTGTTATCCAAACCTTGTAAAGCTTCGATACGTTTTTCCAACGGCGGGTGGCTCATGAATAATTCCCGTAAACCGCCGCCGCGTTTACCGTTAATGGCAAAAGCCGCCAGTTGTCCTTCCAGCTCTTGCGGCTCGTGCAAACTTTTTAAACGCTGTAACGCCGCAATCATTTTTTGTTTGCCGACCAATTCCGCCGAACCCGCATCCGCTCTGAACTCACGATAACGGCTGAACCACATAGCGATGATACTTGCCAAAATTCCGAATACGATTTCAAGCACCATGGAAATTAAAAAATACATTCCGCTGCTGGTTTCGCCGTCGCGGTTGCTCGCCGCCACTTTGGCAATCATACGGGAAACGAAGATAACGAAAGTATTCAACACGCCTTGTAGTAAGGTCATGGTCACCATATCGCCGTTTTTAATATGCGCGACTTCATGCGCCAATACGGCTTCCGCTTCGTCTCTCGTCATTTGATTCAACAACGCGGTACTGACGGCAACCAACGAATTATTTTTACTCGCCCCCGTGGCAAAAGCATTAACGTCATTGGAATGATAAATCGCCACATCCGGTTTCGGTAAACCCGCACGTTCCGCTTGCGAATGAACGGTTTGCAGCACCCAGCGTTCCGCTTCGTTGCGCGGTTGGGTAATAATTTCCGCACCGACGGAACGCAATGCCATAGTTTTCGATAAAAACAGTGAAATAAGCGAGCCGGAAAAACCGAACAACGCCGCCATAATCAATAAGCCCATCGTATCCTGCGATTGAATACCGGTCAGGCTTAAAATAATGCTGAACACGACCAACACGGCCAAGTTGGTTGCTAAGAATAAAAGAACTCGCATCATAGGGGAAAATACCTCTGTAAATTGTTAGGAAAGTTCCTGATTATAATAGTTATTAAATTGTTAAATTCAAGGGGAAGGCTAAAAAATTTACCACAAACTCATCTGCTCGTTTCGTTTTTCATCAGGAATGTTGACGTGTAGCCCGATTAATCGGATGCTGCGTCCGTTGCGGCGTTGCCAAATATGACACAATAATTGCGCAAATATTTCTCGGCTAAATTCCACCGCACTTTTCTCCAGTGTCGTTATTTGAAAATCCTCAAATTTGAGTTTGACACCGAGCTTGCGGAAATCCGATAACGGCGTTTGCGGGCTGGCGTGACGAATGCGTTGCAACAAAGTTTGATAGAGTTCGTCCAACATTTCCAAGCCTTGTTCCAAACGGACGATGTTCTCGAATAAGGTCTTTTCCACACCGATGGATTTACGTTCCCGCTGCGGCTGCACCTCGCGTTCGTCTATGCCGTGACTGAATGACCAAATACGTTGTCCCATTTTACCGAACCGATTGAGTAACAGGCTTAAATCCGCTTGTTGTACATCGGCACAGGTTTCCAATCCTATATCCGCCAAACGTTGTGTCGTCACTTTACCCACTCCGGGGATCTTGCTTAACGGCAAACGGGAAACAAAATCCGCTACTTCTTCGGGTTTGATCACAAACTGACCGTTCGGTTTGTTTTGATCGGAAGCGATTTTAGCTAAAAATTTGAGCGGCGCCACACCTGCCGATGCCGTCAACTGCGTTTGACTAAAAATCGCCTGACGAATTTCCTGTGCGATCCAAGTGGCGGATCCCGAACATTTGTCGCAATCCGTCACATCCAAATAGGCTTCATCCAAAGAAAGCGGTTCGATAATATCGGTGTAACGGCGAAAAATATGATGAATCTGTTGCGATACTTGTTTATACAAAGGCATATTAACCGGCAGTAAAATCAACTGCGGACATAATTTTAACGCCTGTGCCGTCGGCATTGCGCTGTGTAAGCCAAACTTGCGCGCCGGATAGTTACAAGTGGTCAATACGCCACGCTGTGCCGCACTGCCGCCCACCGCAATGGGTTTATCTCTTAGCGACGGATTTTCACGCATCTCGACGGCGGCATAGAAACAATCCATATCAATATGAATGATTTTGCGGAAACGGGACATAAGTGTAATCAAAAGTGCGGTCAAAAAACTCGTTATTTTCTGACCGCACTTTAGCACAAATTATTGTATAAATAAACAGTGTTTTAATATTGTATTCTGGTTAAATTTAATACTTTGGAAAATAACCGTTTGAAGATCAACGGCACGGATTGGCTGCCGCGCCGTTCGATTTCCGCCGATAAGGCAATCGCTAGATCCGGTTTGGAGGTGCGCTGAATGGCGCGCTGAATAATTTTCCGCATCGGAAAATTATTATTTTGAGTCTGCCATTGCGCCAAACGCACAAAAACATCCTCAAAGCCGTGACTATAAAAGAAATGTTCGATATCCGTACGCGGCAAGGTGGTTAATCGGTTGGACGGCGATTCGTTTTCTTCCAGCATCGCTTTCACCGTTTCCGAATATTTTTTCCCGGCGTCATCGCCGTCGGTTAAAACATACCATTCGATTCCCATGGCTTTGGCATATTTGATCAACGGACGCAAACCCGATTGGGCAAATTCGACAATACGGATGCCTTCAATGGTTAAATTGATGCCTAAAATCTGCGCCAGCTCGGATAAAATCCATACTTCGGTCTCCCCTTCCACTAAAATCCAAGTGCGCGCAAACAAAGCTAAACTGCGGTTATGGTGAATATGAAAAGTCAGACGGCGTAAATCCTCTTTGCCCAAATCTCGACGGGTAACTTGGAACGCTTTGATTCTATCGCTATAACGAACCAAACGGCAAATGCAACGCAGTCCCGCCTGAGAAATCAGTTCCACCGAATTTGTAGTGGTAATCCGTTGAATCGGCAAATAATTTGAAAGTTCCCAAATAATCGATACCATTCGCGGATGCAAACGGCTCTCCAAGTCTTCCAGCAATAAAATCGGCTGCACGGATTTGTCGAAAACGTCTCTTTTACGGATAAACAGCGCGGAAATTTCATTTAACAGCTGTTTTTGCAACTGCTTGCTTTCATCGTATTGCAAACGGGTGCAAAGGGATTTCATTCTGTCCCAAAGTGCGGTCGAATCTTGGGTTAAATGATGTATGCCCTGTCGGCTGATAAAATAATATTGCAACAACAACACCGCCGCCTGAAACTCTAGCGCCAGCTCGTCTTGTATGTGCGATTTACCGTTTTTTCTCTGCTCGATGATTTTGCGTTTATCCAAACGCGCATCGCGGAAACGATAGACCGGATGGCGGGCAATCAGCGTCAATGCCAGCTCCTCAACATTATCAAGCGCAATATCTTCTCCGTTTTCATTTAAAAAAGAATAGGTTGTAACGATATTGCCTTGTTCTTTATCGCCGGTAACGCGTAGATAAATGCGCTCAAAACCGTCTTCATGGGGAACGAATAAAGATTGGTAACCGTGATTGATTTTCTCTTTATCTTCGTATTTGTCGCGTTCACTGAACGTAAACAATAAAGTAATGTGGCGACTTGCAATATTTTGCTCTTCGGAAACGTAAAAATCTTCTTCCGTAAACCGATAAAGTTGATCGTCACCGTTTAAAATCAGACTTAACGCCGATAACAAACTGGATTTACCCCACGCATTCTCACCAATCAACACCATATTCGGGCGCAATTTAATGGATAAGCGCCGTATGCCGCGAAATTCTACAATATCCAATTGGCGTAAATACATAATTAACCTCATTGTTTTTTCTTTATAGCCTACCGCAAAATGCGTAGAGTTGATATACTGACCCGCTCATTTTAAGTAAAAAATAACGGAATATTATGTTTGAAGGATTATTGATTGTTCTGGTGCCGATGTTTTTAGGTTATTTAATCAAAACTAAAAACGCCGCGCTGATTCACCGTATCAACCAAATCGTGATGTTGTTGCTATATGCGATTTTATTCGTCATGGGCGTATCTTTAGGGCAACTGGACGATCTTGCCACCCAACTGCCGATTATCGGTATTTCCGCTTTCACGTTCGCCGCCGTCACGCAAAGCTGCAACGTGGCGGGATTAGTGATATACGATAAATTGAACCCGAACCCGTTGAAACAATTGGGCAGCGATATTCCTCCCCGTTGGAAACTGTTATTGGATTCGCTCAAACTTTGTTCTATGGTATTAATCGGGTTTATTTTCGGTTATTTCACTAAAGGCAAAACGGCATTGCCTTTCGGCGCAAGCACTTATGTATTGGTAGCCTTGATCTTTTTCGTCGGTATCCAATTACGCAATAACGGCATTTCAC
Source organism: Mesocricetibacter sp. (assembly GCA_041795785.1). Lineage (GTDB taxonomy): Bacteria > Pseudomonadota > Gammaproteobacteria > Enterobacterales > Pasteurellaceae > CAJPST01. The sequence goes on along the minus strand of JBHBXR010000156.1, from coordinate 4,606 downwards.
TGCGTGAAGTCTTATTCAATAAACGCGGCATTTATACCGGTCTGATCATGATCGCCACCTCGCTAATCGGCGGCATCATTGCCGCGTACATTTTGCAAATGCCGACCACTCAGGGGCTTGCCATTGCCTCCGGATTAGGTTGGTATTCTCTTTCCAGCGTCGTACTGAATGACGCTTGGGGACCCGTATTCGGCAGTATCGCTTTCTTCAACGATTTGTCCCGTGAAATCGTCAGCCTGTTTGTGATTCCGTTTTTTATGTTTAATTATCGTTCCACCGCCGTCGGTTTAGCCGGCGCAACGGCGCTGGACTGTACGCTACCGATTATTCAACGTTCCGGCGGCATTGAAGTGGTTCCCTTGGCAATCAGTTTCGGCTTCGTCACTAATATCGCTCCGCCGATTTTATTAGTGTTCTTTTCGTCTATCCCGTTATAAAAACAGCTAAAAATCCGACCGCACTTTTAAACAAACGTCTTTTTGATTAAAAGTGCGGTTAAAAATAACGGTGTTTTCCGACATTTAATTCATTTGATTTTTCGCCAATCTTTGTTACACTTAGCGCACATTTGGGGCTGATTCTGGATTCGACGGGATTGGCGAAGCCCAAGGTGCACGTCGAGGTGCGGTAGGCCTCGTAAACAAACCGCAAAAAAATAGTCGCAAACGACGAACAATACGCTTTAGCAGCTTAATAACCTGCTCTTAGCCTTCTCTCCCCAGCTTCCGCTCGTAAGACGGGGATCCAGAGGAGTCAAATTCAAACGAGATCGCGCGGATGCCGCAGCTATAGGATCGAAGCGCTAAATTGAATATAGCTAGTTTGTTCTTCGCGTGTCTGTCCGCAGGGGGCAAATGAAATTAAAGACCAGACTAAACGTGTAGTGCTGAAGGTAGAGTAATTTCGGACGCGGGTTCAACTCCCGCCAGCTCCACCAAAATTTAAATTTCAAAAAATTTTCAAAGACTAAATTCCGAAAGGGATTTGGTCTTTTTGTTTTTTTAGATTTCTTAATCTCTTGCAATCCGTATATTCCATTATTATTTCGCTCGCATTTAATTCCGTTTCGGCAAAATTGTTTATCTACATTAAATATTTGATATAAGTCACAAAAATAAATTCAAATTTAAAATGTTATTCATTTTTGCGTTATGATAAAACTCATTGTTTTTTCACCGCACTTTTGCGTTTATATGCTTAGTTATTACAATTTTTTCTATATTTTATTCATTGGTGCCGGTTTTCCTTTATTGCGTTATATGAGTCAACATTTTGATCCGAATAATAACAATATGGTGAGGTTTTTTGCCGGTTCCGTCGTGTTGCTGCTTTACGGTATTTATCGTTACCGGGAACAGTTCGTTTTAATTTTTCAGGATAAAAGTCTGTTTTGGCGCGTTATTTTATTGGCGATATTGATGAGTACGAATATGTATTTGTTTATGCTCGGTTTGGCAAATACCAATGCCGTTACGGGAAGTATTTTTTCCGTTTTAGCCATGCCGCTTGCGCTTTTAATGGCGGCATTATTTTATGCGGACGAACGACAACGGGTTATTCAGCCCCAATTTTATATCGGCACGATTATTGCCGTTATCGGTTCTTTTCTGTTTATTTCTTTTCGTCATAAAATTACAACGGATAACGGTTCGGATTTTATTTTAGGGACTATTTGTCTTATTTTCGCCATTGTTATTCAAGCGGTTCAAAGCCTTATCATCAAATCCGTTAAAGGGCGGTTTCATGTCGTCATTATCAGTTTTTATACGGCGTTATTGGCGGGTATTATTAATTTGATTATTTGTATTCACACGCATAAACTGGTTCAACTTGCATCGGTTTCCGAGGGATTATTAATTGCTCTTGCATTAGCCGGTATATACGGAATTGTAACGGGAATGATGATGTCTTTTCATATTGTGCAGACGCAAGGTATTGTGATTTATAATATGTTACAACTGCTTGTGCCCGTTGCCGCGGCATTTTGCGCTTATATTTTCCTCCATGAAAAAATGACGTTAGGGCAAATTTTCAGCGCATTTCCGATTATTGCGGGCTGTTTATGGGCATTAAAACAAGATGATAAAAATAAACCTTCGTGACCGTTAAAAAGTGCGGTTAATTTTTTAGCCGTTTTGACAATATTAAAAAAATAAAGCAAAAACCGACCGCACTTTTTATAAAAAATAATCAGAGTATCGCTACTCTGATTATGAATTAATAGGAGCATTTTTAAGTTATTAATGAATAATTTCGGACAATTCCACTCTTCTGTTTTCTCTTGCCGATAATGAACAAGCGTCTGCCGTCGCTATCGCGGCCCTGGCGGCTTCTCCGGTCAGCAATTTAATAAATTCCTCCGTCGGTTGCATTCCATGTAAAATATCGTTCAGATATTTCATTTCTTTTTTCATGATGGAGCTTAACCACATCGGCGTACGTTTGCCCGGTTTGCCGTATTGGATGGCGCCATCCATTTCCGTGCTGGTGTAAATTCTGGTTCTGTCATCGTCCTCCTCTTGGCTTTCGTGAATAAGGAAATAACTGTCTTTGCCGTCAACGCGTAACGTTCCTTTGCAATGATACATATCCAATTTAATGGCGCCTTTTGTGCCTTGAATTAACACGTAATGTTCGCCCCAGCGGAAAGCGGATCCCCATTCCAATAAGGCGAAACGGTTGTCGTCAAATTCCAAATTTAAGAACAACATATCGTCTTCATCACCGAAGTCCGGCGTATTGTGCGCTACATTCGCCGCATTCATAAACACGGATTTCGGCATTCCGCCCATCAAAAACTGCACGCAATCCAATTCGTGAATGTGATGGTACAGATGTCCGCCTGATTTTTCGCGGATTTTCTTCCACGAAATGCTTGGTTGAACATCTTCCCAACCGTTACGCGCGGTATGGCAATACAACACTTTGCCGATTACGCCTTGATTGATCAATTCCTTAGCATGATGGACGCCGTTAAAGAAATTCATGACATGACCCGCCATAAACATCACGCCGTTTTCTTCACAGGCTTTTACCATTTCGTCACAATCTTGATAATTTAACGCGATGGGTTTTTCACAAAAAACATGTTTTTTATGTTTCGCCGCCAAAAGAACCGGTTCTTTATGCAAGTAATTCGGTGTGGCGACGATAACACAATCCACATCATCACGGCTTACCAGTTCTTCCAAACTCCGAGCGGCATCACATTCCAGCTCGCGGGCAATAGTTTCACCGTTTTCCGGATCGTAAACCACGGTAATTTGTGCGTTATCAAATTCGTTCATAAAACGTGCCAGATCCGCACCGAAATATCCGACACCTACAACACCGTATTTCATCATTTTCATCTCTCCTGAATAAGTGGTTTTAAATTAAATTTATGTTTATAAGATATTGAATTATTTAACAGAACCTTCAGATAATCCTCCCGCAATTTTATTTTGTATAAAACAGAAGAATAAAACGGACGGGATAACAACGATTACCGAAGCCGCCATCATGTCGCCCCAGTCTAAAATTTCCGCACCGTTTAAAGAGCGTAGCGCAACGGCGACTGTCATTTTGCTGGTATCGTTAACTAAAATCAGCGCATATAAGAATTCATTCCATGCGTTAATGAAAGTGTAAATAGCCGTTGCTACGATGCCCGGCGCAACAAGGGGCAATACTATTTTGAAAAACACGGTAAATTTATTGGCGCCGTCAATTTTTGCCGCTTCCTCAATTTCTATCGGCACGGTTTGAAAGAAACCGACCAGTAACCACACCGCATAAGGCACACTAAAAGAGAGATAGACGATAATCAGTCCCGTAGTGGTATTCGTCAATCCGACTTTTGCCATTGCGATGGAATATGGAATCGCTAATAAAATCGGCGGGAAAATATAGGTTGTCACCAATAGTTTGGACATGATGGAACCCAATTTCGGAAAAAACCGCACAATGCCGTAAGCCGCCATTGCCGAAATCGTGATAGCAATCAAGGTTGTCACTAATGAAATAAATAAACTGTTTTTAATATTTACAATAAAGTTCAAATCATTAATAACGTGTTCAAAATAATCCAACGTAAATATTTTCGGCCAAAATCTTGTCGGTTCTCCGGTTAACTCCCCTTTGCTTTTTACCGATGAAATAAAAATCCAGATCAACGGGAATATGGCAATAACGGTTGCGACCATTAATAAACCGTGAGAAATAAGATCGCCCAATAGAGATGATTTCTTTTTCATGTTATCTACCCTCTTTTTCCCAACGATTAATAATTTTGAAGTAAATAAAGCAAACGGACAGTAAGAAGATAAACAGTAATACGGTTACCGCAGAGGATCTTCCCAATAGTTTACTTCCCCAGCCCATATCATAAGCAAAGATCGGTAATGTCATAGTGGCATCGGCTGGACCGCCGCCGGTGATAAGATAAATAATGTCGAAATTGTTAAATACCCAAACCGTTCTTAATACGACCAGTAAACCGACCACCACTTTAATATGAGGTAACGTGATATAGCGAAATACTTGCCACATATTGGCGCCGTCTATTTTGGCCGCTTCGTATTGATCGGACGGAACTGTCTGTAATGCAGACAAAATATTCACCATA
>JBHBXR010000155.1:0-5801 GCA_041795785.1 Mesocricetibacter sp. | reverse complement strand
TGCGGGAGCGGGCTTTTCAATTCCAAATCCAAAATAAAAATTTCACTTTCCAATTTTGCCAACAGGTCTTTCATCGCCATATTCACCACTAATCGCCCCTGCTGAATAATGCCGATGTTACGGCACAACATTTCCGCTTCTTCCAAATAATGCGTGGTAAGAATAATCGTCGTGCCTTGCAAATTCAGCTCGCGTAAAAACGTCCACATGGTACGGCGCAATTCAATGTCCACTCCCGCCGTCGGCTCGTCTAAAATCAATAACTGCGGATTGTGCATCAAGGCGCGGGCGATCATCAAACGACGTTTCATTCCGCCCGATAAACGCATAGCCTGCTGATCTTTTTTATCCCATAAATCCAATTTTTTCAGCCAGATTTCAGCCCGTTGCAAGGCTTCACGGCGCGGAATGCCGTAATATCCCGCCTGATTGACTAAAATATCCTGTACTTTTTCAAATTGGTGAAAATTAAATTCCTGCGGCACCAAGCCGATTTGTTGTTTTAATAAGGAAGGTTGCTCATCCAAATCATAACCGAACACTTTCACGCGACCGGCAGTTTTATTGATCAATGAACTGACAATGCCGATAGTGGTGGATTTTCCTGCGCCGTTGTGTCCCAACAAAGCGTAAAAATCCCCTTTTTGCACGCTTAAATCAATGCCGTGCAAGGCTTTAAAACCGTTTTTATATTCTTTGGTCAAGCCCTCGATTTCCAATGCAATCATATTATTACTCAAGAAATTTTTTGACGCAGTGCGTCGTTACGTTATACTAAAAAAACTTCAACATGTTGAAAAACGCATAATTATAACAAACTTAACGAGAATACAGGATGAAAAAAATCGAACAGCTATTTGCCAACAATCACAGTTGGGCATTACGCATGAAAGAGGAAAATTCCACTTACTTCAAGGAATTAGCCGAACATCAAACACCGCATTATTTATGGATCGGTTGTTCCGACAGCCGCGTACCCGCTGAAAAATTGACCAATCTGGAGCCGGGCGAATTATTTGTACACCGCAATGTGGCAAACCAAGTCATTCATACGGATTTAAACTGTTTATCCGTCGTGCAATACGCGGTGGACGTATTGAATATCGAACATATCATTATCTGCGGTCATACCAACTGCGGCGGGATTAAAGCGGCAATGGCAAATCAGGATTTGGGATTAATCAACAACTGGTTGTTGCATATCCGTGATATTTGGTTTAAACACAGCCACTTGCTCGGCAATCTTTCCCCCGAACGTCGTGCGGATATGCTGACCCGCATTAATGTGGCGGAACAGGTGTATAACTTAGGACGTTCTTCTATTATCGAATCTGCGTGGAAAGCGGGAAAAAGCTTATCCTTACACGGTTGGGTGTATGATGTTAACGACGGTTTTTTAATTGACCAAGGCGTATTGGCAACCAGCCGCGAAACATTGGAAATATCTTATCGCAACGCCATCGCCCGACTTTTAACCATAGAAGAAGAAAGCAAAGAAGAAGCTATAAGCGAGTTTTAAAAAACACATAAAAAACGCACCGCACTTTAGGAGAATCTTTCTTAAAGTGCGGTGCGTTTTTTGAAAATTTTAAAATTAAAAAATGGAGAAGCCTAATACGATAATTAATGATAATGAAAAAGCCACCATCATCATTGCATAACCAAAATCACTCATTTTCATACCTCATCTATTTAATTAAAGCGCTGGCATTCTATCAATTGTTTCCCAACAAATCTATTTTTTTGTTAAAAATTGTGACTTAGTGCAAATTTTTAGCATTTAAACCGATAAATTTTTTAACCTTAGCGTTTTCTTTATTATAATACGGCAAATTTTTATGGAGAAATTATATGGCTACCATTAAAGATGTCGCCAAAATGGCGGGCGTTTCAACTACAACCGTATCACATGTCATCAATAACACCAGACATGTTGCGGAAGATACAAAAAATGACGTTTTACAAGCAATTCAAACACTTAATTATTCACCAAGTGCCGTTGCGCGCAGTTTGAAAGTCAATACCACACATTCTGTCGGGATGATTGTTACTACCAGTGAAGCCCCTTACTTCGCCGAAATTATACAAGCGGTGGAAGATCATTGTTATCGTCAAGGCTATTCACTGTTTCTTTGCAATACGCAAAACAATCCGGAAAAATTAAAAAATCATTTGGATATGTTGGCAAAAAAACGGGTGGACGGCATCTTAGTAATGTGTTCCGAATACACGCCGGACAGTTTGGACTTATTAAAAAATTTCAGTGAATTACCAATGGTAGTAATGGATTGGGGACCGAATAATCCTAATACGGATTTAATTCAAGATAACAGCTTTGATGGTGGTTATTTGGCCACTCAACATCTGATTGATAACGGTCATAAAAAAATCGGCATTATCGCCGGCGAGTTGACGAAAACGACGGCAAAAACCCGCTATGAAGGTTTCGTAAAAGCCCTTCTTGATGCCAGTTTGGTAGTAAATCCCGACTGGATTATGGAAGGCTCTTTCGAGCCGGAAGACGGTTATGAATGTATGAATAAAATCCTGCGCCAAAATGAGTTACCGACTGCCGTATTCTGTTGTAATGATGTCATGGCGCTGGGCGCGATTTCCGCAATTACGGAAAAAGGACTGCGTGTACCGGACGATATTTCGATTATCGGTTACGATAACATTCATTCGTCCCGTTTCTATGCGCCTCCGCTGACTACCGTCCATCAATCGAAATCCCGTTTGGGAGAACGTGCGCTCAAATTATTATTCGAGCGTATCCATGAAAAATCCGCCGTTCGCGAAGTGATTGAAATGCACCCTGAGCTAGTAATCCGCCAATCCGTAAAAAGATTGGATTAATTTTCAAAGTCACCTGGCACGGCAGAGTCGTGCCAGCTGTAAAATAGTATATTTTTTAACCTCAACACATCCCTCTCTACACGAATAATTTACTGCGTCACTACTTTAAACCACTTTAATTTAATCGAGCATTTATTAAAATTTATCTAATAATTTCCATCTTTATTTGAAAGAAACCAATCACAACCCCGTATTTTTCTATTCTTCATTTTATTTAATAAATTATATTTGACCTTTTCGCCTGCTTTTGGTTATATCTAGCCCATTAAAAGAAGTTGACACCTTTCAGCCGAATTTTATTTTTTAATTTTTACGAGGTTTATATGATCCAAGAGTATTCAATGATGCGCAACAACATAAATATGTTAGGACGCTTTCTAGGGGAAACCATCAGTGATGCGTTAGGCGACGATATTCTCGAGTTAATTGAGAATATCCGTGTATTATCACGCAATTCACGTAGCGGCGATGATGAAGCGCGCAGTCAGTTGCTGAAAACATTGGAAACCATTTCCAACGACAACATCATTCCTGTCGCTCGCGCGTTCAGCCAATTTCTCAATCTGACGAATGTGGCGGAACAATATCAAACCATTTCGCGCCATCATAATGACGAGGTTTCATCCAAACGTTCCATTGAATCTTTATTCAAACGCTTGAAAGCACAAAATGTCCCGCAAGATCAAGTCATCAAAACCATTGATAAATTGTTGGTCGAATTAGTATTAACGGCGCATCCGACTGAAGTCACCCGTCGTTCGCTCGTGCATAAACAGGTTGAAATCAACAAATGCTTGAGCAAACTGGAACACAGCGATTTAACGGAAGCGGAACGCAGAAATATCGAACGTCGTTTATTACAACTCATCGCACAGGCTTGGCATACCAACGAAATCCGGACCCAACGCCCTACCCCGTTTGAGGAGGCGAAATGGGGCTTTGCCGTCATTGAAAACAGTTTATGGCAGGCAGTGCCTGAATTTTTACGCCAGCTTTATGATAACGCCAAAGAACATTTAGGCTATCAATTGCCTGTGGATTTAACGCCGGTGCGTTTTTCCTCTTGGATGGGCGGCGATCGTGACGGCAATCCGTTTGTAACCGCAAAAATTACCCGTCAAGTATTGCAATTGGCACGTTGGAAAGCGGCGGATTTGTTTTTAACCGATATTCAGGCGTTAGCGGACGAACTCTCTATGGTGCAGTGTACGCCTGAATTCCGCGCGAAATACGGCGACAATTTAGAGCCTTACCGCGTTGTTGTAAAAGATTTACGCAGTAAATTAAAAAAATACCTTGGATTATTACGATGATTTACTGGCGGGACGCTTACCGAAATATGGCGAACAAGACATTATCACTCACAACGAACAACTGTGGGAACCGCTTTATGATTGTTATCAATCATTAATCGCCTGCGGTATGCGGATCATCGCCAACGGATTATTATTAGACTGTTTACGCCGTATTCGCTGCTTCGGTGTTACTTTATCGCGTCTTGACATTCGTCAGGAAAGCACCAGACACACCAATGCCGTTGCCGAAATCACCCGATATATCGGTTTGGGCGATTACGCCCAATGGACGGAAAGTGATAAACAAGCCTTCTTAATCCGCGAATTAAGTTCCCGTCGCCCGTTGGTACCGCGTGATTGGCAACCTTCGGCGGAAACACAGGAAATTTTAGACACCTGTAAAGTAATCGCCGAACAACCTGAAGGCGTGATTTCCTGCTACATTATTTCAATGGCGCGTACCGCTTCCGATGTGTTAGCCGTGCATCTGTTATTAAAAGAAGCCGGCGTACCTTATCATCTGCCGGTCGTGCCGTTGTTTGAAACCCTAGATGACTTAAACGCCTCGGAAGAAGTCATGAGTCAGTTGTTCAATGTCGGTTGGTATCGCGGTGTGATCAACAACAAACAAATGATCATGATCGGTTATTCCGACAGCGCAAAAGATGCGGGTATGATGGCAGCATCTTGGGCGCAATATCGCGCACAAGAAACCCTGGTGAATTTATGTGAAAAATTGGGGGTTGAACTCACCCTGTTCCACGGACGCGGCGGTACAATCGGACGCGGTGGCGCACCGGCTCACGCGGCATTGCTCTCCCAACCGCCGCGCTCATTAAAAAACGGCTTACGCGTAACCGAACAAGGCGAAATGATCCGCTTCAAGTTGGGCTTACCGTCAGTGGCAGTAGGAAGTCTCGATCTCTATGCCAGCGCTATTTTGGAAGCCAACTTACTGCCGCCGCCGGAGCCGAAAGCAAGCTGGCGTTCGGTGATGGACGAATTGTCCGATTCTTCCTGCGAAATATACCGCAACGTAGTGCGTGGCGACAAAGATTTCGTTCCTTACTTCCGTAGCGCCACACCGGAACAAGAACTGTCCAAACTACCGCTCGGTTCCCGTCCGGCGAAACGCAATCCGAACGGCGGAGTGGAAAGCCTGCGGGCAATTCCGTGGATTTTTGCGTGGATGCAAAACCGCTTAATGTTGCCTGCCTGGCTGGGTGCCGGCGCCTCATTACGTCAAGCCATTGCAAACGGCAAACGCGAAGTAATTGAAGAAATGTGTAACGACTGGCCGTTCTTTAACACTCGTATCGGTATGTTGGAAATGGTGTTTAGTAAAACCGACGCTTGGTTATCGGAGCATTATGATCAGCGTTTAGTGAAAAAAGAGTTGTGGTATTTAGGACAATCTCTGCGCGAACAACTCAAAGCGGATATTCAAACCGTATTGGAACTGTCCGGCAAAGGGCATCAATTAATGTCCGACTTGCCTTGGGTTGCCGAATCCATCGCCTTGCGTAACGTTTACACGGATCCTCTCAACTTGTTACAAGTGGAACTGCTCCGCCGTTTACGCGAAAATCCGGATAATCCGACTGCGGACGTGGAACAAGCGCTGATGATTACCATCACGGGAATTGCCGC
>JBHBXR010000154.1:0-5695 GCA_041795785.1 Mesocricetibacter sp. | reverse complement strand
TTAACCATAATTAAAAAGAGATAACAATGAATATATTGCTTTCCAATGATGACGGCATTCACGCCGAAGGAATCCAAACACTGGCGGCGGCGTTACGTGAAATCGCCGATGTGATTATCGTTGCGCCCGATCGTAACCGCAGTGCGGCTTCCAGCTCGCTGACACTGGTGGAACCGTTGCGTCCGTTGCATTTACCGAACGGTGATTATTGTATTAACGGAACACCGGCGGATTGTGTGCATTTGGCGCTTAACGGCTTTTTATCCGGACGGGTGGATTTAGTGGTGTCGGGTATCAATGCCGGTGCCAATTTGGGCGATGATTTGATTTATTCGGGAACGGTGGCAGCGGCGTTGGAAGGACGCCATCTCGGTTTACCGGCTATTGCCGTGTCGTTGGACGGACGTCAACATTATGAAACTGCCGCCCGTGTGGTGTGCGACTTAATTCCGAAACTGCACGGACAGTTGTTAAACAGTCGCGAGATTATCAATATCAATGTGCCGGATATTCCGTACGAGCAATTAAAAGGCATTAAAGTCTGTCATTTGGGCTATCGCGCAGCGGCGGCGGAAGTCATTAAGCAGCAGGATCCGCGCGGTGATCACATTTATTGGATCGGCCCTTCCGGTTTGCCCGAATATGACAGTGAAGGCACGGATTTTCATGCCGTTGCTAACGGTTATGTGTCCATTACGCCAATTCAGACCGATATGACTGCATATAATTCAATCAATTCTTTACAAAATTGGTTAGAAAGTGAATAATTACGCTCCCGTTTCCACTTATATAGAAGGACATTTAATTTGAAAATTTTCGGCGCAATGTATGACAAAACCATGGAATGGTCAAAGCACCGTTTTGCTACTTTTTGGTTGAGTTTTGTTAGTTTTATCGAAGCAATCTTTTTTCCGATTCCGCCGGATGTAATGTTGATTCCGATGTCCATGTCCAAACCGCAGCAGGCGTTTAAATTGGCGTTGTATACGGCGCTTGCTTCCGCACTCGGCGGCGTTGTCGGTTATGGTATAGGTTATTATGCTTTTGATTTGGTTCAAGAATATATTGTGAAATGGGGTTATCAATCTTCTTGGGAACAATCTATTTCTTGGTTTAAGGAATGGGGGGTATTAGTCGTTTTTGTGGCCGGATTTTCACCGATTCCCTATAAAGTGTTTACTATTGCCGCCGGTGTGATGCAAATGGCGTTTTTACCTTTTGTAATCACTGCGTTCATTTCACGTTTGGCCCGTTTTGCGTTAGTTGCCAAGCTGGCGGCTTGGGGCGGTGAACGTTTTGCGGCGAAATTACGCAAATCCATTGAAGTTATCGGCTGGTCGGTTGTCGTATTGGCTGTTATTTTGTATTTAATTTTGAGATAAAGGATATAGCGGAATGAAAAAATTCGTTTTTTTGTTGTCTATGTTGGCAGGGCTCACAGCCTGTTCGTCTGAGCCGGAAGTTAAGGACGAAAACGAATTACCACCGGGCATTATGCAGGCAGTTGCCGGCACCGGTGCAGTAGAAGGCGGCAGTTGGATGCCGGAAATGCAGCAACAAAGTATGCCTGCCGGAATGAAATAATTTTAAGGACATTAGAATGAAAAAATCATTTTTACTTCTTCCCGTTGCAATTGCGGTGTTATCCGCTTGTACGACTTCTACGCATACGCCCGCACCGGTGGAGAGTGTGGACGGAACCCTGTCGCCGGGTATTATGCAGCCGGTGGACAGCGGTAGTGCGGGCAGATCTTGGGAACCGCAAATCCAGCAGGGAACGATGCCGACAGGAATGAATGCACCGGTAGTGCAGCAACCGGTGGCGACTCAGGTACAAATACAGCAGCCTGTACAAACCCAGGTGCAGCAACCGGTTCAAACCAAACCGACAACCAATCAACAGGTTTCGCAGAATTTTGAAATTCCGCGCAATCCGGAAACCAATGCACCGGATTACAGCAAAATAGATAAAGGTTTTTACAAAGGAAATACTTACACCGCCCGTAAAGGCGATACAATGTTTTTAATTGCCTATATTTCAGGGATGGATGTAAAAGAATTAGCCGCCTTGAATAATATGACGGAGCCTTACACCTTAAAAGTGGGGCAAGTATTAAAAATAGCTAACGGCTCGGCAACTACTCCAACTACTGCTTCAACAGCGCCTTCCGTTCAGACGCAGACCGTTACCCAACCGGTACAACAGGTTGAACCTGCCGTAACCTATACGGCTGCGCCGAACGGCACCCAATACGGTTCCGACGGCACGATTACCGGTCCGATTAAAGCCTCTGCCGGCGGCGTTAAAACAACGACGATAACCACACCAACAGTGACAACGCCAACAGTGACTACACCGGTCACCGCTACTAGCGGTACGGTAACAGCAACACCGCCAAGCGTAACAACGCAAGTGTCTGCGCCGAGCAACTCGGGCATCAGTTGGAAATGGCCGACCAACGGGAAAATTACACAAGGCTTTTCCAATTCCGACGGCGGCAATAAAGGAATTGACATCAGCGGTTCGAAAGGACAGCCGGTTTATGCGGCAGCCGGCGGACGAGTGGTTTATGCGGGCAACGCATTGCGCGGTTACGGCAATCTTATCATCATCAAACATAATGATGATTTCTTAAGTGCCTATGCGCATAACGACAGCATTTCCGTCAAAGATCAACAGGAAGTGAGCGCCGGTCAACAAATTGCCAAAATGGGCAGCACCGGTACTAACGGCGTGAAATTGCACTTTGAAATCCGTTATAAAGGTAAATCCGTCGATCCGACGCGTTATTTACCTCGTCGTTAGGTGGTCTATGATAAAACAATTGGCGGTTAGCCGTTATTAAGAAGTAATGCACATCGAAAGATGTGCATTATTTATATCCGATATTGTCGATTGTCTTTGTTTTCAGAAAACAAAACTGCGCTAGATCCGACCGCACTTTTGTGTGTTTATCCTTTACGTCTTGTTTTCACGTCCTTCAGCAATTTTTGTATCGCTTGGTCGGCAAAAATAGCCTCAATATTTTGGGTCAAACGACGGCGCCAGTTGGCATACTGCATACTGGTGCCGGGAATATTGACCGGTTCGGTCATATCCAGCCAGTCTTCCGGTTGAAAGCCGAATAGGGCGCTGCTGACGTCGGAAACGTAATTTTGCAGTTGATGGACGAACTGTTTGCTTACTGCGGATGACAGGCTTTCATCAATTCCGTTTTCCACTTCGATCTTATGTTGTTGCAAACGGTTTAGAATTTGTCGTTTGGCTTTTACCCGATCACGTTTAAGAATTTCCAAAATCTGCGGATTCGGATAAACGCCGAATTTTTGTCCCAATTCGAAATCATAACCGCGCCAATAGCCGTTAATGGTCGGCAGGTCATGGGTGCTGAGTGTGGTCATCGCCTGATACGGATATGCCTGTAAGTCACGGCTTTGTCCCTCCGCATCAAACTCGAAATAGAAAATTTTATAGGATAAAATTCCCGCATTTTTCAGTTTGCTGACGATTTCTTTCGGCACCGTACCCAAATCTTCACCGATAATCAGGCAGTTATGACGCTGGCTTTCTAGCGCAAGAATCGCGATCAAATCATCCACCGGATAACGTACGTAAGCTCCGTTGACGGCGCTGTCGCCCTTCGGAATCCACCATAAACGCAATAGCGACATAATATGGTCGATACGCAACGCTCCGCAGTGTTTCATATTGGCGCGCACCAACTCGATAAACGGACGATACGCCTGCTGTTTGAGTACATGCGGGTTCATCGGCGTCAATCCCCAGTTTTGTCCTTGCGGACCGAGCACATCGGGCGGTGCGCCGACGGAGGCGTTGAGGCAATAAAGTTCCTTATCGCACCAAGTTTCCGCTCCGCTGCCGGTTACGCCCACGGCTAAATCGCGATACATACCGATGGTCATATTTTGCGCTTTACATAGGGCATCGCATTCTGCGAGCTGTTGATCGGCGCAGAATTGTAACCACGCATAGAATTCGATTTCATCGACATATTGACGGCGGAATTGGCTGACGGTTTCGGAATGATAGTCCTGAAATTCTTTTCCCCAAAAATCCCAACCCCATTGTGCGCTGAATCTTTTGCTGAGATGGGCGTGCAACGCATCGAAAGTCGCCTGAACTTGTAAGCTTTCACCGCCTTGGCGCACGAATTCGGCAAAGGCTTGTTGCGAAAGTGCGGTCGGATTTTGCTTAAATTCATCAAACGCAAAACGCAAGCCTTGCAGTTTTAACGGAATCACCTGCCCGTAATTCACCCAATCGGCGGCGCGCAGTTCCGCCAGTTTTTGTTGCACTTCCGCCGAAGCAAACCATTTTTGCCCGGCGTTACTTTGTTGGAATTCCGACAGACGGTTAACATCAATATAAGCGATATTCAACCATTTGCGTGAAGACGGGCTATACGGGCTAGCGGAATCCGGATTGGCGGGGAACAGTGAGTGAATCGGGTTTAGACCGAGAAAATCAGCCTGATAAGGCGCGAGTTGCCGTAAAAAGGTTTGCAAATCGCCGAAATCTCCTATTCCCCAGTTTTGTTCGGATTTCAGCGTATAAAGTTGAAGGAAGGTGCCCCACAGTTTTTTCTGATCCAACAGTTCCTGCGGTTGATAACAGCGTTGCGGCGCAACGATAATGCTGCATTCGACGGTTTCTTTCTGCGTGCGCAACACTAAATGATGATAACCGAGCGGCAAATCGCGCGGTAAATTAATGCGATTGTTTTTGACGTTGCCGCTGATAACCGTTGTGCAATTTTCCAGTTGTAACTGCCATTTGCCGTGCAGCGGATGTTTAGCGTCCGAAGTGTTTAACGGCAAAAAGTGCGGTTGATTTTGACGGAGAATTTTAACCGGCGGCAACGGATTGTTCCGCACCTTAATCTTGCCGTTAAAAGTTGCCAGCAGGGTTTTCTTGATGTTTAACGGCGCCCGTTTTTTCAGACCGCGTTCATCAAAAAAATAAGGCATGATGCCGGCTTGATCGAATTGTTTTTGACTGAGAGACATGGTGTATTTCCTTATTTTTATTCTTATTTGTCGGTACAGACCGCCGTTAAACAACTTATTTCGGACGGCACCCGTCTTGAGTGCCGTCCCGTTTAAGGGCTTATTTCAACCAAATCCGTTGTTGATAATCACGAATCGAACGGTCGGAGCTGAACATACCCAAGCGTGCGGTATTTAAAATCGCACTGTGCAACCATGCGTCTTGATTTAAATAAGCCTGACTGATCTTCTGCTGCGCTTTCACATAGCTGTCGAAATCGGCGAATACCAAGAACGGATCGCGTTCCAACAGGCTGTCCAGCATCAGTTTGAAGGTGTCTTTATCACCGTTGGACGCTTTGCCTTTGGCGAGGAAATCCACCGCGTTTTTCAACACCGGATCCGCTTTATAGTAGTCTTTGGCACGATAACCTTTGGCTAATAATTCGCGCACGCTTTCTACCGTATGACCAAACAGGAAGATGTTCTCTTCACCCACCATTTCGGCAATTTCCACATTGGCGCCGTCCAGCGTACCTAACGTCAACGCGCCGTTGAGCGCCAGTTTCATATTGCCAGTACCGGAGGCTTCTTTACCCGCCATGGAAATCTGTTCGGAAACATCCGCCGCCGGGATAATTTTTTCCGCCAAGCTGACGCGGTAATCCGGCAGGAACGCCACTTGCAG
>JBHBXR010000153.1:0-6471 GCA_041795785.1 Mesocricetibacter sp. | reverse complement strand
GTTTTACCCATAAATTTCTTTTCGCCCCATACGCCGAATTGCTCGGCGACTTGATGCTCCTGATCGGAAAGTAGAATAAAATTGAGCGCTTTTTTATCGGTAAAATTAGCCAGTTTTTGCGGGCTGTCAGGACTGATGCCTAAAATCACCACATTTAATTTATCCAGTTCCGCTTTGCTGTCACGCAGATTGCAGGCTTGTGTGGTGCAGCCCGGTGTCAGCGCTTTCGGATAAAAATAAACCAATACTTTTTTGCCTTTGAAATCCGTCAAGGCAACGGATTGGTTATGCTGATCGGGCAAAATAAAGTGCGGTGCGTTTTCGCCTGGTTTTAACGGGTTCATATAATTTCCCTTAAAAATTTGATTTGAGTTATAAAAAATAAAAAAATTACTTGCAAATTGGCGTTATTTTAGCAATCCTAACGGAAATTTTTCAAGCAAACACAAATTATATTAATACAATCAAGAGAGGTTTTTTATGTCTTCCAACAATCCTTTATTTTACGGCAGTATCGTTGCGCTGATTACGCCGATGGATACGCACGGTGAAGTTGATTATGACGAAATGAAAAAATTAGTGGATTATCACGTCGCAGCGGGTACCAACGCCATTGTTTCGGTGGGAACGACCGGCGAATCCGCCACCTTAAGCATTGATGAAAATGTGAAAACAATCTTAAAGACCCTTGAATTTGCCGACGGTCGTATTCCGGTGATTGCAGGCACGGGCGCTAACGCCACCAGCGAAGCCATTACCATGACCAAATTACTGCATAACAGCGGCGTGGCGGGGTGTTTGTCGGTGGTACCTTATTACAACAAACCGACGCAGGAAGGCATGTATCAACATTATAAAGCCATTGCGGAATGTACGGATTTACCGCAAATTCTGTATAATGTGCCGGGGCGCACCGGCAGCGATTTGAAACCGGAAACCGTCGGGCGTTTGGCGAAAATCAGCAATATCGTCGGTATCAAAGAAGCTACCGGTGATGTCAGTCGTGTGAAACAAATTAAAGAAGCCGCCGGTGAAGATTTTATCTTCTTAAGCGGTGATGATGCGACCGGTTTGGAAAGCATGAGATTGGGCGGTCAAGGGGTGATTTCCGTCACCAACAACATTGCCGCAGCGGATATGGCGAAAATGTGCCAACTGGCGTTAGCAGGCAAATTTGATGAAGCGGAAGTGATTAATCAGCGTTTAATGCCGTTACATAAAGATTTGTTTATCGAAGGCAACCCGATTCCGGTGAAATGGGCGGCGTATAAATTGGGATTGATCAAACATCCTGTATTACGTCTGCCGTTGACAACCTTAAGCGAAGGCGCACAACCGCGCATTTTAGCCGCATTACAAAGCGCGGGGTTGTTGTAATTTTTAGTTAGGCATTATCAAAAATCCCTCTGTTTTAATCGAAACAGAGGGATTTTTATATTCGCCATTAAAATCGACATAGTAAATAAAGTCGCTCTCCTCATAGAGCAAAACAGTTGAGGCGTATGAAGTCGGAAATAAGGGTTAGAAAGATATTTTCGTCAAAGTGCGGTCAATTTTAAAACCGTTTTAAAACCGACCGCACTTTTGCCGTTTTATCAGACTAAATTACCGATCAAACTACGGGTTTCTTCTTTTACTTCAGTGAGTTGGATTTGCACCAAATCGCCGATTTTGAATTTGCGTTCGCCTTTGATATAAAGCGCCAGTTCATCGGAGTTTACTTCCATTTCTTCTTTATTATCATGCAACGTCGGTGCGGGAATAAAAACGCCGGCGCCGTTTTCCAACAGCTGCACGCGCAAGCCACCACGCATTACGTCTTGAATTTCAGCGGTAAATTGCGGTTTTTGTTCGACTTTTTCCGCTAAATAACGGCAATATAGCCAATCGGCGATATCCCGTTCCACCATGCGGTTTTGTTTGCGTGCTTCCTGTAATCGGGCAAGCACTTCTTCCTGCGGCTTTTCAGCGGCTTGGTTGGCAATCCCCGCTTTGATTAAGCGGTGGTTGACCATATCCGAGTATTTACGGATCGGTGACGTCCAAGTAGCGTAACCGTGCAAGCCTAAACCGAAATGCGGCGCCAGTTCCGCTTTAAACTCGGCAAAGGTTAAGAAACGGCGCAGGCGGAATTCCAAGTAATCGCCTTCAAAAGGCTCGATATCATGGCGCATACGGCAGTAGCCTTCCAGTGTTGCCAGATTTTCAACGGAATAGCGCGCTTCCAGTTCCTTTTGATTTTCGTCATTTGCCAGATTTGCCAATAAGAAGTTGCGTGCGTTCGGCAGGAATTTTTTATCGAAACCGCTATGCGTATTGAATACGCCGGTTTGAACGGTTTCGTGCAGATATTGCGCCGCTGCGATATTGGCGATGATCATGGATTCTTCTACGATTTGATTGGCGATACGGCGATATTCCGCTTTGATTTCCAAAACTTTGCCGCTTTCCGCCAGTATAAAACTGTAATCCGGTTTTTCTTTGAAAAGCAGGGAATGTGTTTTACGCCATGTTATACGGCTTAAGGTAAACTGATGTAACAGGTTGATTTGTTGCGCCGTTTCGTTGTTTTCAGGTTGCCATGCATTTTCTTTTTGTTCCAAATAATCGGATACTTTGTCGTAAGCCAATTTGGCTTTGGATTGCATATAAGCGGAAACAAAGCGCGGTTTGGCGTTGATTTCACCCTGTAAATCCGTTTCAATAAAACAAACTAAAGCGGGGCGGATTTCATTCGCTTTGAGTGAACAGAGATCATCGGACAATTCGCGCGGTAGCATCGGAATGTTAAAGCCCGGTAAATAGTTGGTGAAACAGCGCTGTTTGGCGTCCCGCTCGATTTGTGAATCTAACGCAATGTAAGCGGTCGGATCGGCGACCGCCACCACGAGTTTCCAACCGGTTTGTACGCCGTTTTGCATAACGGGTTCGATATAAAGCGCGTCGTCCATGTCCTGCGTGCTTTCGCTGTCGATGGTGACGAAATAAAGTGCGGTCAGATTTTCACGGTTTTTTTCATCCGCCATAGTGTAGCTTTCCGCACCTTGCACCGGATAGCGGGATTGTTGATGACGCGCCAGCGTAACCCACCAAGGCGCGAAATCGTCATCGCCGCGGCAGATAAACTCAACGATTTGCGCAAAGAAAAAACGATCATCACGCAACGGATGGGTTTTTAAGGTCGCCACCACCCAATCGCCTTCTTGTAGTTCTTCACTGACGTTTTTTGCTTGGTTGGCTCCCATCGGTTGATTGATCAGCGGGTGATCTACCAGCACCTGTAATTTCTTCTCTTTATTGAACCGCACTTTGGCGATGAAACGGGTCAGCATCGGTTCAATCAATTCTTCCGGTTCCGCCTGTTTTTTATCGCCGACGGTTTCAATAGTCGCTTTGATTCTATCTCCGTGCATTACTTTCTTCATGGCGGGCGGGGCGATAAAGTAGGTTTCTTTATCGTATTCAAGAAAACCGTAAGCCTTATCGGTGCCTTTGACAATGCCTTCGACCCGCTCCTTGCTGTTGTGAATCTGCTGTTTGAGTTGTGCTAATAAGGGATTGTTTTGAAACATATTCTTTGTTTTAAAATATAGAGGCGGACTATTGTCCGCCTGAAAGTAACATAAAATTAATTGAGGAAATGATTAGTCGGTATGCCGAACTATTCCGCACCTAAATCCGCCATTGCGGTGATACTGAAACCTGCATCCACGTGCAACACTTCACCGGTGATGCCGGATGCCAAGTCGGAGCATAGGAATGCCGCAGAGTTGCCAACATCTTCAATGGTTACGGTGCGACGCAACGGTGCGGTGTTTTCAAATGTCGCCAGCATTTTCTTGAAGTTTTTAATGCCGGAGGCAGCCAATGTGCGGATTGGACCTGCCGAAATGGCATTAACGCGAATGCCGTCTTTGCCTAAATCCGCCGCCATAACACGGGTGCTCGCTTCCAATGAGGCTTTCGCCAAACACATGACGTTATAATTCGGAATAGCACGCTCCGCACCTAAATAAGTGAGCGTGACCAATGCGGAATTCGGATTTAACATCGGACGCGCCGCTTTTGCCATCGCGACAAAGCTATAGGCGCTGATGTCGTGCGCAATTCTGAAACCTTCACGGGTTGCCGCGTTTACATAATCGCCGTCCAGTTGATCACCCGGCGCAAAGGCGATTGCATGCACGAAACCGTCGAATTTTTCCCAATGTTTACCTAATTCCGCAAAGCAGTTTTCAATGCTTTCGTCGGTGGCGACATCCAACGGCAACACAATGTCGGAACCGAATTCTTGCGCAAACTCTTCTACGCGCCCTTGTAATTTATCGTTTAAATAAGTGAATGCCAGCTCCGCGCCTTCACGTTTCATCGCTGCGGCAATGCCGTAAGCGATAGAACGGTTGCTCGCCAAACCTGTGACTAAAATACGTTTACCTGTTAAGAAACCCATAATTAAAGATCCTTTTTTACTGTTAAAAATCCTGCGTAGTATAAGTCAAAATCGTTTTGAATACAAAGCAAACGAGTGAAATCACGCCGGATTGTCAATATCCTTAAATTCCACCTCCAAACCGTATTCCTGCGCCAACCATTCACCAAGCGCTTTAATGCCGTAGCGCTCGGTGGCATGATGACCGGCGGCGAAGAAATGAATACCCTGCTCGCGGGAGGAATGAACGGTTTGCTCGGACACTTCGCCCGTAATAAACGCATCAATGCCTTGTGCTGCGGCCAAATCAATATAACCTTGTCCGCCGCCGCTGCAAATACCCACCGTACGGATAAAGTGCGGTGCGTTTTGATTGAATTCTGCGGCATCGCAAAACAGCGGTTTACGCTGCAATACTTGTTCGATTCGGGCGGCGAATTGTTGTGCGCTGACAGGTTCGCGTAACGTGCCGTACACCGGCACGCTGAACGCGCCCGCTTCCAACGGTTGCAAATGATCAATCCCTAATAATTGCGCCAGTTTTGCGTTATTGCCCAATTCGGGATGCACATCCAGCGGCAGGTGATAACCGTACAAATTGATATCGTTCACCAACAAGGTTTTAATACGTCTGCCTTTCATACCGCGAATACAAGGGTTTTCGCTTTTCCAAAAATAGCCGTGATGTACCAACAACGCATCGGCATTGCGACTAACGGCGTAATCGATCAGCGCTTGGCTGGCAGTGACACCGGTGATGATTTTTTTAATTTCAGCTTTGCCCTCCACCTGCAAACCGTTCGGCGCATAGTCGGCAATCGTATCAGAATTGAGTTTTTGATTAATGATTCGTTCCAGTTCTAAATTGTTCATAGCGTCTTCTTACGTTAAGTGAATGATAGACTATGGTAAAGGATTTGGACGGGAATAAGAAGAAAAAATTCTTTTGTTAAAATATGAGCTATGTCAAATAAATGTTTTAAAAATAGAGGTAATATTATTACATCCGCTATTATTAATAATTGATAGCGGATACATAAAATTCCGTATGATGTTAGCAACCTTAAGGAGAATTGTTATGAAAACTTTAGCGTTTCACGAGTTAGAACACGTGTATGGTGGAGTTGGTAGCTGTACTGCTGGATCAAATCGTTCTTGTTCTAGTCGCTCAGATAGTTCAAGAAGTTCTGGATGTAATAGTGATTCAATATCCAGTTATTGTTGGGCTGGCAATTACAGACATAGATCTAGAGCTGGAACTTCAATAAATGCGAATAGTTCCGATGCACATAGTATATCGGTTAGGGGCAAAGCTGATAATTTGGGTAATAGAAGTATTTCAGGGGCATATTCTTATTCAAGTCCAAGAAGAGGGCTTGAAGCAAGTTTTAAAGTCGGTTTAGGATATAATGGCGGTAGTTTTAAACGCAGTGTTTCAGCTGACTTTGAAGTAATAAAAAAATTCTAAAAATATTTAATTATAAAGCCGGCTCACCCGGCTTTTAAATGGGCATATATATGAAATATATTATATTTTTATTAAGTTTGTTTTCTTATACTTTCGGAATGGCGAAGAATATGCCATTTTACATTAATAATTTTAGTGAATTTGATTATATATATAAGGTTAATATTAAAGGGGTAAATTATAACTTTTTATTGGATACAGGAGCGGATGTTACGGCTATAGATAATGATATTATTTCTAAAATAAGCTCTCCTGTAGATAGGGAAAATATCTCTAATCATGTAAAGTGGATGGATTTAGTAACATCGCATGGTAGTAGGTCTGAGTTGGAGTTATATTATTCCCCGTCGATAAAATTAGGAGGAGAGGTAATTTCATCCGATGTGGTGGTTTCTTTTGAATTAGGTTTTTTGAAAAATGCTATAGGGGTAGATATTGATGGTATAATTGGTATGGATATAATTAATCATTTTGTATGGGAATTTGATAATCTAAACAGAAAACTATCAGTATATAAGCTAAAAGAAGATTTGTCCAAGTATAATAATTGTATCAGCTATGATAATGAAGAAGG
>JBHBXR010000152.1:0-12950 GCA_041795785.1 Mesocricetibacter sp. | reverse complement strand
GTGGCAGTGTTCGGTATGGTGTTGTTATTACAGCCGGATTTCGGTAGCACGGTAGTATTGTTCGTGATTACTTTCGGCTTATTATTTATTGTCGGTGCCCATATCTTGCAATTCGTCGGTTTATTGGGAATCGGCGTCTTTTTATTTGTTTTCTTGGTTGTATCTTCGTCCTACCGCTTAAAACGTTTTGCCGGTTTTTTAGAACCTTTTAAAGATCCTTACGGTACGGGGTTCCAGTTATCCAATTCATTGATGGCGTTCGGTCGCGGTGAAATTAGCGGAGAAGGATTGGGCAATTCCATTCAAAAATTAGAATATTTGCCCGAAGCGCATACCGACTTTGTTATGGCGGTTGTCGGTGAAGAATTCGGATTTATCGGCATTATCGTGATCGTTTGTTTATTGGGATTATTGGTTTTCCGCGCCATGAAAATCGGACGTGAATCCTTATTATTGGAACAACGTTTTAAAGGTTTCTTTGCGTTTGGCATCAGCTTTTGGATTTTCTTTCAAGGATTTGTGAATTTGGGAATGGCGATGGGCTTATTGCCGACAAAAGGTTTGACTTTTCCGCTCATCAGTTACGGCGGATCAAGTTTAGTGATTATGGCGATCAGTATTGCGGTGTTGTTGCGTATTGATCACGAGAACCGCTTAATGCTTGGCGGACATGCCCGTTTAAGAGACGATTAGGAATATCAAGTGACAGAAAAAAGAAAAAAATTATTAGTGATGGCGGGTGGAACGGGCGGACACGTCTTCCCTGCCATTGCCGTTGCGCAATATTTACAACAACAGGGGTGGGATATTTGTTGGCTGGGAACGCAAGATCGTATGGAAGCCCAACTTGTTCCCAAACACGGTTTTCCTATTGAATTTATTCAAATTTCGGGTGTGCGCGGTAAAGGTGTTCTTGCGTTGCTGAAAGCGCCGTTTGCCGTGTTCCGAGCGGTACTTCAAGCGCGTAAAATTATTCGTAAACAAGCTCCCGATGCGGTGTTGGGAATGGGCGGTTATGTCTCGGGGCCGGGCGGTATTGCGGCTAAACTGTGCGGCGTGCCGGTGATTTTACACGAGCAAAATGCCGTGGCAGGTTTAACCAATGTCTGTTTGGCAAAAATTGCCAAACGGGTATTACAGGCGTTTCCGACCGCCTTTCCAAATGCGGAGGTTGTAGGCAATCCCGTTCGTCAGGACTTATTTGCGATGCCGAGTCCGGAGCAGCGTTTCGCCGGGCGTCACGGGAAATTACGTCTGTTAGTCGTGGGCGGCAGTCAGGGTGCAAGAGTGCTGAATCAAACCGTTCCGCAGGTGGTGGCGCGGTTAGCCGATAAATTGGAAGTCCGTCATCAAGTGGGGAAAGGATCAGTGGAAAATGTGACCGCACTTTATCCGCCCGAGGCGGATGTACGGCTTACGGAGTTTATAGACGATATGGCGCAAGCCTATGGATGGGCGGATATTGTTATTTGTCGTTCCGGCGCGTTGACTGTATGTGAATTGGCTGCGGTGGGGACACCAGCAATTTTCGTGCCGTTCCAACATAAAGATCAGCAGCAATATTTGAATGCGAAATATTTAGCCGATGTCGGCGCCGCTAAAATCGTGCAGCAATCCGAATTAAACGCCGATATTTTAGTTGATATTTTAAGCGGATTGGATCGTGAAAAATTGTTGCAAATGGCGCTGAAAGCCAAACAAATGTCGGCACCGCTTGCCGCACAGCGTGTGGCGGAAGTGATTATTGAAAATGCCAATTAGTAAAAGGTTGAAAAGATAAAATGCAAGATATTCAACAAAAAGTCAGACAAATCATACCGAGTATGCGTCGGGTGAACCAAATTCATTTCGTCGGTATCGGCGGTGCGGGGATGGGCGGTATCGCCGAAGTATTGTTAAATGAAGGTTATGAGGTTACCGGCTCGGATATAGCGGAAAGTGCGGTGACAAATCGGCTTATTTCGTTAGGGGCGAAAATTTATTTTTCCCACGATGCGTCTAACGTGGCGGAAGCGAATGTTGTCGTGGTATCCAGTGCGATTAAAGCGGATAACGTGGAAGTTGTAGCGGCGTTAGAGAAACGAATTCCGGTCATCCAACGGGCGCAAATGCTTGCCGAACTGATGCGTTTCCGTCACGGCATTGCCATTGCGGGAACGCACGGTAAAACCACTACCACGGCGATGATTTCAATGATTTATACTCAAGCCGGTTTGGATCCGACTTTTGTCAACGGAGGTTTGGTGAAATCGGCGGGAACCAACGCTTATTTGGGATGCAGCCGTTATTTTATTGCCGAAGCGGATGAGAGCGACGCATCCTTTTTACATTTACAGCCGATGGTTTCCGTAGTGACCAATATCGAACCGGATCACATGGAAACCTATCACGGTAATTTTGAGGAAATGAAACAAACCTATGTGAACTTTCTGCATAATCTGCCGTTTTACGGTTTGGCGGTAATGTGTGCGGATGATCCCGTATTAGTGGAATTAATCCCGCAGGTCGGGCGTCAAGTAATCACTTACGGTTTTAGTGAAGATGCCGATTATCGCATTGAAAATTATGAACAAACAGGTTTTCAGGGGCATTACACAGTCATTACACCGAGTAAAAAACGTATTGAAGTGTTATTAAACGTACCGGGGCAGCATAATGCCTTAAACGCCACGGCGGCCTTAGCGGTGGCGAAAGAGGAAGGTATCGGTGACGAGGCGATTTTAGCTGCATTAGCGGATTTCCAAGGTGCCGGTCGCCGTTTTGATCAGCTCGGTGAGTTTATCCGCCCGAACGGTAAAGTGATGTTGGTGGATGACTACGGACATCATCCGACGGAAGTGGCGGTGACTATTCAGGCGGCGCGTCAAGGCTGGCAAAATAAGCGTGTCGTGATGATTTTTCAACCTCATCGTTATTCTCGTACAAGAGATTTGTTTGATGATTTTGTACAAGTGCTGTCGCAAGTGGATGTGTTGATTATGCTTGACGTATATGCTGCGGGTGAGGCGCCGATTGCCGGTGCGGACAGCCGTGCGCTTTGTCGCTCTATTCGTAATCTGGGCAAAATTGACCCGATATTTGTAGCGGATCATGCTCAATTGGCGGAAATTATGGATCAAGTGTTACAAGACGGTGATTTGATTTTGGCACAAGGAGCGGGAAATGTGAGTAAACTTTCCCGTCAATTGGTTGAATTATGGACGAACGAGTAGGAATAAGATAACAATGAAAGCATTAAAACAACAAAAAATAGCCGTGTTATTAGGCGGAACTTCCGCCGAACGTGAGGTTTCATTAAATTCCGGACGTGCAGTATTGGGGGCGTTACTAAGTTTGGGATATGACGCGCATGCAGTGGATCCGAAAGAAACGGCGCTGACCGATCTAAAACAAATGGGATTTGATCGGGTATTTAATATTTTACACGGTCGCGGCGGTGAAGACGGCGTCGTGCAGGGCGTGTTGGAACAAATAGGCTTGCCTTATACCGGTTGCGGCGTGATGGCGTCGGCGCTGACGATGGATAAAATGCGTACCAAAATGTTATGGAAAGGCTTTGGTTTGCCGATTGCCGATATGGAAATTGTTACCAGAGACAGCGTATCAGAACTAAATCCTACGGCAGTTGTCGAACGTTTAGGCTTGCCGTTGATGGTAAAACCGTCGCGGGAAGGTTCCAGTGTCGGTTTGACGAAGGTGAATGCCGTTGAGGAATTGAAAAGTGCGGTCGATTTTGCCTTAGAATGTGATGACACCGTATTAATTGAAGAATGGCTGTCCGGTATTGAAATGACCGTACCCGTATTGGATAACGAAGTGTTGCCGTCCATTCAAATTATTCCGGAAGGCGAGTTTTATGATTATAACGCCAAATATATTTCCGATAATACGCAATATATTTGCCCGGCACCGATTAGCCCTGAAAAAGAAGAGGAATTACGTAAATTAGTGAAACAGGCTTATGATGCGGTCGGTTGTCGCGGTTGGAGCCGCATTGATGTGATGACGGATGCGCAGGGAAATTTTCGCTTAGTTGAAGTGAATACTACACCGGGAATGACAAGCCACAGTTTATTCCCTAAATCGGCGGCAACAGTGGGATATTCGTTTGAAAAACTGGTTGAGAAGATTTTGGAGTTGAGTGTTTAATGGCAGTCATTAAGGGGAAAAGGGGACAAAAAGTGATTCGGCAGAATGAACCGAAATCGCATTTTTTTGTGCCAATTCGACCATTATTTGTGCTATTATGCGCGGCTGTATTTTTCTATGCCTATTCAAATTGGCAGAATTGGTTGGAAAAATTAGACCGTAAACCGATCAGTTCCTTTGCCTTGTTGGGCGCGCCGCACTTCACGACAAATGCGGATATTCGGGAAGCTATCCTAAGTATGGGAACGCTTAAAGGTTTTTTCGGGCAAAATGTAGAGGTGGTACGCGAGCAGATCCAATCAATGCCTTGGGTCAAAAGTGCCAGTGTGCGTAAAGTTTGGCCGGATAAACTAAGTATTTCCGTAGCGGAATATTCGCCTGTTGCAATGTGGAACGGCGGTAATTTTCTTTCGACTGACGGCGTTGTTTTTCAACTGCCGGCAGGTAAATTAAAGAATCCGAATTTGCCCCGTTTGTTCGGCCCCGATTATCAAAGCGAATTGGTATTATCCACTTGGCATCAAATTTATAATGAATTGCATCCGAAGGGAATACTGTTAAGATCCGTCGCCGTTGATGAACGGGGAGCGTGGGAAATCGTGTTGGATAACGATATTACTTTGAAACTCGGACGCGGCGAATGGAAATCGAAATTGGAACGTTTTGTGACAATCTATCCGCAAATTGAAGTACCGGAAAATAAAAAGATTGATTATGTGGATTTAAGATATAAAGTCGGTGCTGCGGTAGGATTTATTGATAATTAACGGATCAATAGTTGAAATATAATAAAGTAAATAAAGAATGTGGAATAATTAAATGGTAAAAATTGTGGAATCAAGAACCGTTGTCGGATTAGAAGTGGGAACATCCAAAGTCGTTGCCGTAGTCGGCGAAGTTCTGCCTGACGGTGTCGTTAATGTGCTTGGTGTAGGAAGTTGTCCTTCAAAAGGTATTGATAAAGGCAGTATTACGGATTTATCTGCAGTAGTAAATTCTATCCAACGCGCGATTGAAGCGGCGGAATCTATTGCGGATTGTGAAATAAGAACCGTTACATTGGCAATTACCGGCGAACATATCCAGAGCTTAAACGAAAGTGGTTTTGTTCCGATTCCCGTTGAAACGGGGGAAGTGACACAAGATGAGATCGATTTGGCGATGCACACCGCCAGATCGGTGAAGTTACCGGAAGGACTTTCCCTCTTACACGTTATTCCACAAGAATATGCGGTTGATAAACAACAAAATATTAAAAATCCGTTGGGGTTGCAAGGAGTTCGCTTACGTGCTCAGGCACATTTAATCGGTTGCCATCAGGCTTGGGTAACAAACTTGAAGAAAGCGGTAGAAAGTTGCGGATTATCCGTGGCGCAAATTGTCTTTTCAGGTTTGGCTTCCAGTCATGCGGTATTGACCGAGGACGAAAAAGATTTAGGCGTCTGTCTGATTGATTTCGGCGGCGGCACGATGGATATTATGGTTTATACCAACGGTGCGTTGCGTTTCAGTAAAGTTATTCCCTACGGCGGTAACAATGTGACCGATTATGTCGCACAAAGCCTGACGACTTCACGCAATGAAGCGGAAAGTATCAAAATTAATTACGGAAGTGCGGTCAATCCCGGCTTAGATTTGGCAGAACAGTTCGCTAAGAAAAAAATTGAAGTGGCGGCTCTTGGCGGCGGCTCGGTGAGAACTTTTACCAAGGCGCAAATCGTTGAAGTCACTTCGCGTTGTTATAGTGATCTGTTAACGGTTGTTGAGCACGAACTGACGCAATTACGTCATAGGTTGGCCGCAGAAGGCATTAAACAGGATTTAATTGCCGGTATTGTGTTGACCGGCGGCGGTTCGCAAATGGAAGATATTGCAAAATGTGCGACGAATATTTTCGGTTCCCATGTGCGTATCGGACATCCTTTAAATATTGCGGGATTGACGGATTATGTGAATAAACCGCAATATTCGACGGTTATCGGTTTATTGCAGTATAGCCATTATAACAGTGAAGATAAAATATCCTTCGGGATTGGCGGAAGTCATTCTGATGACGGAGCCTTATCTTTAATTTGGAAAGGGATTAAAAATATTTTCAATAAAGTGAAGTCAGAATTTTGAGAATTTATATTTTTCATCTACAATAGGAAAGATTTAGGATTAATTTACGTGTTAGAAAAACATCTAACATTGACGGAGAATAAATATGTTTGAACCGGTTGATTATGATCTTGGCGCAATGAACGGTGCTCTTATCAAAGTTGTTGGTATTGGCGGTGGCGGCGGTAATGCCGTAAACCATATGGTTGCCAACATGATTAAACATGATATGGGCGGTACAATTGTCGGTGCCGACGAAGTGCCTTTC
Organism: Mesocricetibacter sp.; assembly: GCA_041795785.1. Classification (GTDB taxonomy): domain Bacteria; phylum Pseudomonadota; class Gammaproteobacteria; order Enterobacterales; family Pasteurellaceae; genus CAJPST01. The sequence goes on along the minus strand of JBHBXR010000152.1, from coordinate 6,433 downwards.
CCAACCGCAGATGACGAACACGGTAAAATTGTTTTCTATGCGGTGAACACCGATGCACAGGCATTACGCAAGAGTAATGTGCAACAAACGGTTCAAATCGGCGGAGCAACAACGAAAGGCTTGGGTGCCGGGGCCAATCCGAATGTAGGTCGTAAAGCGGCTGAGGATGATCAGGATGCTATCCGTGCAATGTTGGAAGGTGCCGATATGGTGTTTATTGCCGCCGGTATGGGGGGCGGTACGGGAACGGGTGCGGCACCGATTGTTGCTCAAATTGCAAAAGAATTAGGCATTTTAACCGTTGCGGTAGTGACGAAACCTTTTTCTTTTGAAGGCAAAAAACGTATGCAGTTTGCGGAGTTGGGCATTAGAGAACTTTCCAAACATGTTGATTCACTGATCATTATTCCTAATGAAAAATTATTAAAAGTATTGGGTAAAAATGTTACCTTAATTCAAGCATTCTCTGCGGCAAATGATATTTTGCGCAATGCGGTTACAGGTATTTCCGATATGATTACCTCCCCGGGTTTGATTAATGTGGATTTCGCTGACGTTCGTACGGTAATGTCTGAGATGGGGCGCGCAATGATGGGGTCAGGTATAGCGCAAGGTTCTGCCAGTGACGGTCGCGCCGAGAAAGCGGCGCAAGATGCGGTTGCCAGCCCGCTATTGGAAGATGTGGATTTATCCGGTGCAAAAGGCGTTTTAGTTAATATTACAGCCGGTTTGGATTTGGGATTAGATGAATTTTATGCGGTAGGCGACACTATTCGCGCATTTGCTTCTGATGAAGCCACCGTTGTAGTCGGAACCACATTAGTGCCGGAAATGAGTGATGAAGTTCGTGTAACCATCGTTGCGACGGGGATCGGTGATATTGATGAGCCTTCCCCATTGTCTCCGGTTCAACGCCCGATACAAAATCAAGTAAATAATGCGTATGTACAGGGAACTCAATCGTCTCAGAATGTGTCTAATTCGCAACAGCCGATGCAAGCGGAACAATCCGCACGTCCGGCACAATTGAACGAGGATGTATTTAAGCCTGCGTTTTTGCGCAATAAATAATTTCGTCATATAAACCCTCAGGTTTATAACACAAATTGAGATAATGTTATGATTAAACAAAGAACATTGAAGCAAAGCATTAAAGTAACAGGTGTAGGTTTACATAGCGGTAATAAAGTCACATTAACTTTACGTCCGGCAATGGCAAATACCGGTGTTATTTATTGCCGCACGGATTTGAATCCGCCGGTCACTTTTCCGGCGAATGCCCAAGCTGTACGCGATACGATGCTTTGTACGTGTTTGGTAAACGATAGCGGCGTGCGCATTTCAACCGTTGAACATCTGAATGCGGCATTAGCCGGTTTAGGGATCGACAATATTATTATTGAAGTGGATGCGCCTGAAATTCCGATTATGGACGGAAGCGCCAGTCCGTTCGTTTATTTGTTGTTGGATGCCGGCATAGAGGAGCAAAATGCGCCGAAGAAATTTATCCGTGTGAAACAAAAAGTTCGCGTGGAAGACGGTGACAAATGGGCGGAATTATCACCTTATAACGGTTTCCGTTTAGGCTTTACCATTGACTTTAATCATCCGGCAATCAGTAAAAAAGTCAGTGATTACAGTTTGGATTTTTCCGCACAAAACTTTGTACATCAAATCAGTCGCGCCAGAACCTTTGCTTTCATGAAAGATATTGAATATCTTCAATCGCAAGGTTTGGCATTAGGCGGTAGTTTGGATAACGCCATCGTGCTGGACAGCTATCGCGTGTTAAACGAAGACGGGTTACGTTTTAAAGACGAGCTGGTTCGTCATAAAATGCTTGATGCAATCGGCGATTTGTTTATGTGCGGTTACAATATTATCGGTGATTTCAAAGCGTATAAATCCGGTCACGGGTTAAACAATAAATTGTTGCGTGCCGTTTTGGAGAACCAAGAGGCGTGGGAATTTGTCACTTTCGAAGACAAAGAAACCGTGCCGCAAGGTTATGTTGCACCGACACAAGTGTTTATTTAATCTGAATTTATCAAGAAAAAGCTATATTTCGACGAAGTATAGCTTTTTTTATTGGAGGAATGTATGTTCAATTTCACCTTACACTTGCCGACACAAATTCTTTTCGGCGAAGGACAAATTGCATCAATTACACAATATCTTCCTAAAACTGCCCGTATTTTACTGGCTTATGGCGGCGGTAGTATCAAAAAGAACGGCGTTTTCGAGCAAGTCAGTAATGTATTGGACGGTTATCATTACATCGAGTTTTCAGGTATCGAACCTAATCCGCAATATGAAACATTATTGAAAGCGGTAGCGCTGGTGAAACAACATCAACTGAATTTCATTTTAGCGGTTGGCGGTGGTTCCGTATTGGACGGTTGCAAATTTATTGCAAGTGCGGTCGGTTTTTCGGGAGATTTGTGGCAGCAAATTATTGTTCAAAAGGCAGAAATCAAACAAGCTTTACCTATCGGCGCGATTCTCACCTTACCCGCAACGGGTTCGGAAATGAACGGCACTGCGGTGCTCAGCCGTCGGGAAACGCAGGATAAATTATCCTTTAAGTCTGCCGCAGTGAAACCTTTGTTTGCCGTACTCGATCCGACCGCTACATATTCCCTGCCGCCACGGCAAACTGCGAATGGCGTAGTGGATGCTTTTGTCCATACGTTTGAACAATATATGACTTATCCGGTAGATGCTAAAATTCAGGATCGTTTTGCCGAAGGCGTATTTTTGACCCTGATCGAAGACGGACCGAAAGTGTTGGCGAATCCGTCGGATTATCATGCAAGAGCTAATATTATGTGGGCGGCAACTATGGGGCTGAACGGTATTTTAGGTGTCGGCGTGCCGCAAGATTGGTCGTCGCACGCTATCGGACACGAACTGACGGCGATTTACGGTTTGGATCATGCGCAGACATTGGCGATTATCGTTCCCGCTTTGATGGAACATCAGAAAGCGGATAAACGCGAAAAGTTGATTCAATATGCTAAACGAGTGTGGAATTATCAGGGAAATAATGATGATGAAGCGGTACGACTCGCAATTGACAATACCCGCGCTTTCTTTGAGCAAATGGGCGTGAAAACCCGCTTTGCCGATTATGGAATTGATGATGGACAATTTCCTCTGGTTCTGAAAAAATTAGCGGAACACAAACCGCCGCTATTAGGAGAACGTAATAATATTGACAGTCGGGCGGTAGACGCCATTTTACGGGCGGCACTATAAGGCTTAAACTGCAAAAGTGCGGTCAAAAAAACAGTTTTTTTACAATAAGGAGATAAACCATGAAAAAAACATTAACACTTAATTTATTGGCATTAAGTTTGTTCGTCGCCAATGCCGCGGCATACGAGACCGATAAGACCTATAAGTTCACCGTATTGCATACCAATGATTTGCACGGTCACTTTTGGACGAATGATAAAGGCGAATACGGTTTAGCCGCACAGAAAACCTTAATTGATCGTATTAAAAAAGACGTGGAAGCTAAAGGCGGTTCGGTTTTACTGCTTAATGCGGGGGATATTAACACCGGCATTCCGGAATCGGATCTGCAAAACGCCAAACCGGATATTGAAGGGATGAATGCTATCGGCTATGAAGCCATGACATTAGGTAACCATGAATTCGACAATCCGTTGCAGCTGCTGGATATGCAAGAAAAATGGGCGAAATTTCCGTTTTTATCCGCGAACGTATATAACAATAAAACTAAGGATTTTTTAGTTAAGCCTTATGTCGTGTTTGATAAACAAGGGTTAAAAATTGCCGTGGTGGGACTTACTACGGAAGATACGGCGAAGTTGGGCAATCCCGAATATATGGGATTGGTTCATTTTGAAGATCCGACGGCAGCGGCAAAACGCGTGCTGACGGAGTTAGAAAACAAAGAAAAGCCGGATGTTAAAATTGCGCTGACCCATATGGGCTATTATTATGACGGCAAACACGGTTCCAATGCGCCGGGTGATGTGAATTTGGCGCGCAATTTGGATAAAAACGCTTTTGATATGATTATCGGCGGTCATACGCATGATACCGTTTGTGTGGATGATAAAGGCGTATTTATTGAAAATTACGAACCGACACAACCTTGCAAACCGGATTTCCAAAACGGCAGCTGGATTATGCAGGCGGGCGAATGGGGGAAATTTGTCGGTCGGGCGGATTTTGAGTTTAAAAACGGTGAGCTGAAACTGGCGCACTATGAATTGATTCCGGTGAATCTGAAGAAAAAAGTGAAAAATGCGGAAGGTAAAAGCGAGTATGTGTTATATGCCGATGAAATTCCGCAGGACGAAAAATTGGCGGCGGAGCTGAAAATATACCAAGACAAAGGCGATGAACTTTTAGGCGTTAAAGTCGGTGAGTTAAAAGGAAAGCTGGAGGGCGATCGTAAAGTCGTTCGTTTTCAACAAACCAATTTAGGTCGGTTAATCGCCGAAGCGCAGCGTGAACGGGCGAAAGCCGATGTGGGTATTATGAACTCGGGCGGTATCCGCGACAGTATTTTGGAAGGTAATGTCACTTATAAAGACATTCTGAAAGTGCAGCCTTTCGGTAATATCGTCAGTTCCGTAGATCTTAGCGGTGCGGAGCTAATCGAACTATTGAACGTGATTGCATTGAAAGAGGTGGATTCCGGTGCCTATGCGCAATTTGCCGGTATCAGTATGGTCGTGGATCGTGCGATTAAACAAGTGAAAGACGTGAAAATTCAAGGTAAACCGTTGGATTTAAACAAAACCTATCGTGTTTCTCTGCCGAGTTATAGTGCGGCAGGCGGCGACGGTTATCCGAAAGTGACGGACAAACCGTCTTACGTTAATACGGGATTTGTGGATGCGGAAGTGTTGAAAGAATATTTCAATAAAAATTCACCGCTTGATGCTGCGAAGTTTGAACCGAAAGACGAGATTATCTATCGCTAAACTTGAGAATTTTTAACTATCTGCCTACAATGGCATTGAGGCGTGTTAATCGTTGTATTCCGTCGGATTAACACGCCCGATTTATTTTTAAGGAAACATTATGGCTCTCGATCTCACCGATATTCGTCAACAAATTACGCAAATTGACCGCAGTTTGTTGAAGCTCTTATCCGAACGTCACCGTCTTGCTTTTGATGTGGTGCGCAGTAAAGAAGTGACGCAAAAACCGTTGCGTGATGTGGAACGCGAACAACAACTGCTGCAAGAATTGATTACTTTTGCGGAAAATGAAAATTATCAGCTGGAACCGCAATATATCACGCAAATTTTTCAAAAAATTATTGAAGATTCCGTTCTCACCCAACAGGTTTATTTGCAGAAAAAACTCAATCAACAACGTGAAGAAAGTATTCATATTGCTTTTTTAGGTAAACGCGGATCTTATTCCCATTTGGCGGCGCGTAACTACGCAACCCGTTATCAGGAACAACTTATCGAATTAAGTTGCAGTTCCTTTGAACAGATTTTTGAAAAAGTCGCCAACGGTGAAGCGGATTACGGCGTGTTGCCGCTGGAAAACACCACTTCGGGTTCGATTAATGAGGTCTATGATTTATTGCAACACACGGACTTATCCCTAGTCGGCGAATTGGCTTATCAAATCAAGCACTGCGTTTTAGTGAACGATCAGGATGATCTCAGTAAGATAGATACCTTATACAGCCATCCGCAGGTCATCCAACAATGCAGCCATTTTATCCGCAGCCTTGATCGGGTACATATCGAATATTGTGAAAGCAGCTCCCATGCCATGCAGCTGGTGGCAAGCTTAAATAAGCCGAATATTGCGGCGCTCGGTAACGAAGACGGCGGACGTTTATACGGTTTACGCGTATTAAAAACCGATATTGCTAATCAAGCCAATAATATCACCCGCTTTATTGTTATCGCCCGTCAAGCGGTGACGGTATCGCCGCAGATTCCGACCAAAACTCTGTTACTGATGACCACTTCACAACAAGCGGGCGCCTTGGTGGATGCGCTCTTGGTATTTAAAAAGCATCAAATCAAAATGACTAAACTGGAATCCCGCCCGATTTACGGCAAACCGTGGGAAGAAATGTTTTATTTGGAAATTGAAGCCAATATTCATCATCCCGATACTCAATTGGCGCTGGAAGAATTAAAACAAGTCAGTACTTATTTGAAAGTATTGGGTTGTTATCCGAGTGAAATAGTTAAGCCGGTTGAAGTGAAATAATGAAAAGTGCGGTCGGTTTTTAAGGTGTTTTTTATTTTCTCTGCGGAATAAAACAGTAAACTATGTTTTAATCCGAAGGGCTATTTAATGTGCGTTTTCGGTATAAAAAACTTTTTCAAAGTATATTGTATTTTTTCAAATTATCGTGTTAAATCTGCATCAATTATAAGGTTATTTGGAACTAAGAGAGATTTGATTTTTATATGTG
>JBHBXR010000151.1:0-5771 GCA_041795785.1 Mesocricetibacter sp. | reverse complement strand
GTGTCGGACAAATCAGTCAAGACAGCTGGATAACGACGAAAATCAAGTCTAAACTACTGGTGAATGCCGAAGTGAAAGCGACGGATGTTAAAGTTATTACCGAAAACGGCGAAGTCTTTTTGATGGGGAATCTTTCAGCCACACAAGCCAATGCGGCGGCTGAGGTTGCGCGTCATATCAGTGGTGTGACAAAAGTCATCAAAGTTATTACTTATGCTCAATAGCATCTTATTGCCGAAAGGCATATTGAAACTAAACATTCAATATGCCTTTTTCGTTGCCTATTTTTTTGTCGGATTAATTAAAGTAATTTGACATTGTGTGAACATTTATAGATTATTCGCGGTCATTTTGGACAAAAAAGAAGATATTAATGCGTGATATAACAAACTTGGTTGAAGTCAAAAACCTCACGTTTAAACGGGGAGATCGAATCATTTACGATAACCTGAATCTACGCGTACAGAAAGGTAAAATAACGGCCATCATGGGACCGTCCGGTATCGGTAAAACGACATTATTGCGTCTTATCGGCGGTCAACTCATTCCGGAATCAGGAGAGATCTTGTTTGACGGACAGGATGTTTGCAAGTCTTCCAATAAAACGCTTTATGAAATCCGTCAACGTATGGGAATGTTGTTCCAATCCGGAGCATTATTTACGGATTTATCTACGTTTGATAATGTTGCTTTCCCAATCCGAGAGCATACTCGTTTACCCGAAAGTTTAATTCGAAAGCTGGTGTTAATGAAACTTGAGGCAGTCGGCCTTAGAGGTGCAGCACAATTAATGCCGTCAGAACTTTCCGGCGGAATGGCACGCCGAGCCGCATTGGCTCGCGCAATTGCCTTAGATCCTGACTTGATTATGTATGATGAGCCTTTTACCGGACAAGATCCTATCAGCATGGGGGTCATTGTTGATCTTATTAAAAAGCTGAATCAAGCGCTTAATTTGACTTCTATCGTGGTTTCTCATGATGTTACGGAAGTACTCAGTATTGCCGACTATGCTTACATTGTTGCAGATAAGCGCATTATTGCGGAGGGAACACCGGAAAATCTCATGGCAAGTCAAGATCCTCAAGTCATTCAATTTTTATCCGGTAAAGCTGATGGACCGGTCAGATTTCATTATCCGGCTAAAGAATATACAGAGGAACTATTTAATGAATGATTTTATCTCTGCAATCGGCGCATCAGTAATAAAATTTATCCAAGCTATAGGTCGCTCAAGTTTCATGTTGTGGGGAGCGTTAATCGGTAAACCCGAAATCCGCAAACATACCCCATTGCTGATAAAACAGTTACACGTATTGGGCGTTCAGTCACTGTTAATCATCATGTTGTCCGGACTGTTTATCGGCATGGTTCTCGGCTTACAAGGTTACGTTGTACTCGTAGACTTTTCGGCTGAAACCAGCTTGGGGCAACTGGTTTCACTCTCACTATTAAGGGAATTAGGTCCGGTGGTAACGGCATTATTATTTGCAGGACGAGCCGGCTCTGCGTTAACTGCGGAAATCGGTTTAATGAAAGCAACGGAACAACTTTCCAGTCTTGAAATGATGGCGATTGATCCGCTCAGACGCGTAATTGCACCACGTTTTTGGGCTGGTATTATCGCAATGCCGATACTTGCCGTTATTTTTACCGCAATCGGTATATGGGGCGGTTCTTTAGTCGGCGTAGATTGGAAAGGCGTAGATGCCGGCAGTTTTTGGTCAGTGATGCAAAATACCGTTACCGTCGGTGATTTATTCAACGGCTTTATTAAAAGTATTGCATTTGCTTTTGCCGTCGTTTGGATTGCACTTTTTAACGGCTATGATGCAATCCCGACATCGGAAGGAATCAGTCAAGCAACAACACGAACTGTCGTACATTCGTCACTTGTTGTATTAGGATTAGACTTTATTTTAACCGCCATTATGTTCGGCGGATGATTTAAAAGGAAATAAAATGCGTCAATCAATTAAATATGAATTTTGGGTAGGCTTGTTTGTTCTGCTCGGTTTAGCGGCTCTCGTATTTTTGGGTTTACGGGTAGCAAATGTTCAGGGATTCAGCTCAGAAAAAACTTATACGCTTTATGCAACTTTCGATAATATCGGAGGACTAAAAGTCCGTGCGCCGATTAAGGTCGGCGGTGTGGTTGTCGGCAGAGTATCCGATATCCAACTGGATGCGAAAACCTATACACCTCGAGTAACATTAGCAATAAACGAAGAATTTAACCAAATTCCGGATACCAGTTCGCTCTCCATAAAAACGGCAGGCTTACTCGGTGAACAATATATCGCATTAAACATCGGTTTTATGATTGAAGGTGAAACCGATATGTTAAAAGAAGGAGCAACCTTTACAGACACCAATTCAGCCATGGTACTTGAAGATTTAATCGGTCAGTTCTTATATGGCGATAAAAAATCCGATAAAACGGAAGAAACCGCAGAACCCAAAGCGGAACAATAACGGTGGGCAAACGCTTACCATAAAATTAAGTATAGTGGGATCATCACCCACTTTTAACGTTGGAGTTTTAACATCATGATCAAAACCCTCAAAAAAATTTTAGTCACCGGTATGGTTGCATTTACGACGTTTCTATCAACCACCGCATTGGCATCTACCAGCCCTTACGTATTAATGCAACAAACGGCGGATAAACTTTTTGGTGATATCAAAGCAAATCAAAACAAAATAAAAAAAGATCCGAATTATTTACGGACTATCGTACGCAATGACCTGATGCCGCATATTCATGTGAAATATGCCGGGCAATTGGTATTAGGTAAAAACTTATCATCTGCCAGCGATGCACAACGCGAAGCATTTTTCACGGCATTCGGGCAATTTATTGAGCAATCTTATGCACAAGTATTAACGCAATACAGCGATCAACAAGTCCAAATCGAAAGTGAAAAACCTGTCGGGGATAAATCCATTGTCAGCATTCGCGTCAACGTCTTACAAACAGGAAATGCCCAACCGCTCAAATTAGATTTCAAATGGCGTAAAAACAGCAAAACCGGTGAATGGCAAGCTTACGATATGGCGGCTGAAGGCGTGAGTATGGTTGCGACAAAGCAAAACGAATGGAGCGGAATTTTACGTCAACAAGGTATCGATGCTCTCACGGCGCAAGTATCCCAATCCGCGAAACAACCGATCACTTTAAGTAAATAATTCTTTATGCAAATCCAAAATTCACTACAATGGCACATTCAGGAAAACCATGAAAGTCTGATTGTAAAACTTTTTGGTGAACTCACACGAGACACGTTGCTTCCGTTATGGAAGCAACGTGCTTCTTTTTTATCACCAAAAGCCAAACAACAAATTTACTGGGATTTAAAAGAACTGGAAAGAATAGATTCTGCAGGTTTTACCCTACTTGCCGAATTACTTCATCATTACCAACAAGCACACAGCAACCATCTAATCAACGTATCCGAAGCAATCCGAAAATTAGCGGAATTGTTTGATTTAGCCGAATGGTTTGCGACTTTCTTACGCGAGAATAAAAAATAATATGGAACCAAAACAAATTGAAGAGTTGCTCAAAAATGCACTTAATCTTACCGAAGTTTATGTTCAGGGAGAAAATGCGCATTACGGCGTTATCGCCGTCAGTGATGCCTTTGCTTCACTGTCTAAAGTCAAACAACAACAAATGATTTATGCCCCGCTCACAGAACTCTTTGCCACCAATGTGATCCACGCCCTCACGATTAAAACATTTACCACCGAACAGTGGAAAAGAGAACGTCTGTTAAATATGGCGGGTTAATTCAAAATTGAAAATTGAGCACCGAAAGCCGTTATTTGCAAAAAATCATGAAGATCTCACCGCTTGTAACCGGCTTTCCGTATTCAATTTTCCATTATTTTATAAGGAATCAAAATGGAAAAATTTCGTGTTCACGGTCCGTTTACCTTAAACGGAACCGTTGATATTTCAGGCGCAAAAAATGCCGCATTACCTATTCTTTTTGCCTCTATTCTTGCAGAAGAACCGATTACGTTGACCAATGTTCCGAACCTTAAAGATGTCGATACTACCTTCAAAATCTTACGTAAATTAGGTGTCGTCGTTGAACGTGACGCATCCGGAACGGTACACATCGATGCAAGTAAAATTGATCATTACATCGCCCCTTACGAACTGGTTAAAACCATGCGAGCCTCAATTTGGGCGCTTGCACCATTAGTTGCCCGTTTTCATCAAGGGCAAGTTTCTCTGCCGGGAGGATGCACAATCGGTGCGAGACCCGTCGACATGCATATTAGCGGCTTAGAAAAAATGGGCGCTCGGATCATTCTTGATGAAGGCTACGTCAAAGCCGATGTAGCGGATCGCCTGCAAGGCGCTCGTATTCTGATGGATAAAGTCAGCGTCGGTGCGACATTATCCGTTATGATGGCTGCAACGCTTGCCAAAGGAAAAACCATCATCGAAAATGCCGCCCGTGAACCTGAAATCGTCGATACGGCAATCTTTTTAAATAAAATGGGTGCCAATATTTCAGGCGCCGGTAGCGATACGATCACCATCGACGGTGTCGAGCGTTTACGCGGATGCCAACATCATATCGTACCCGATCGTATCGAAACCGGCACGTTTTTAGTCGCAGCCGCCGTCTCGGGCGGACGAATCGTTTGCCGCGGAACCAAAGCGGACACGCTTGATGCTGTGATTGAGAAATTACGTGAAGCAGGTATGCAGGTCGATGTTACCGATAGTACCATCACGCTGGATTCTCTCGGTTTACGCCCGAAAGCGGTGAATATCCGTACCATGCCCCACCCGGGATTCCCAACGGATATGCAAGCCCAATTCACTTTGCTAAACGCCGTTGCGGAAGGTACCAGTAAAATTACCGAAACGATCTTTGAAAACCGCTTCATGCATATCCCGGAATTAATTCGTATGGGAGCAAAAGCCGAAATTGAAGGAAATACCGCAATTTGCCATGGCGTAGAGCGCTTATCCGGTGCACAGGTCATGGCAACGGATTTGCGGGCTTCAATCAGTCTAGTGCTAGCCGGTTGTATCGCTAACGGTGAAACGATCGTCGATCGAATTTATCACATCGATCGCGGTTATGAAAATATCGAAGCCAAACTCCAAAAATTGGGCGCTCGCATTGAACGCTTCAGCGAATAAGCGATAAACATTCTGAGTTATGCAATAAAATGAGCGCTCCTTTACTGCAAGAAGCGCTCATTTTTTTATCCTTTTTATGCATCAAATTGCAGATAAACCACATGCGTTTGGAGGTACTCTTCTAAACCGTGTTTACCGTCCGCTCCGCCAATACCCGATTTGCGCCAACCTGCATGGAAGCCTTGCATCGCCTCAAAGTTTTCACGGTTTACATAGGTTTCACCGAATTTTAAGCGAGAAACGACTTTCATCGCTTTGTTGATATTTTGTGTGTAAACGGAAGAGGTTAAGCCATATTCACAGTCATTTGCCAATGCAATCACTTCATCAACGGTATCGAAAGTCGCAACAGGGATAACTGGGGCGAAAATTTCAGAGCGGAGAATATCCATGCTGTTAAGGAAAAATCTCCATCGCTATCGGGTTCATACTTCGGGTATATTTATCGGTAAATACATTAATATATCCTCCCGCCCGTAATGCAGCCACGGAATCTGCATTTCGTCCGTTCGGATGGGGGTAAGATAAGGCGGTTTCGGTGTGTCCCGTCCCACTTTGCCGGTCGCAACCGTTTCTTCATAGGTCGGGAAACGCCCTGTTT
>JBHBXR010000150.1:0-5768 GCA_041795785.1 Mesocricetibacter sp. | reverse complement strand
TAAATCCATAATTTTGCCTGTAAATTAATAAAGATATTACCGGTCAACACATGAAACAAATCGGTAAAAGAGTTTATCGCCGACACTTCATCTGCAACGGCAAATGAATATCGAATAGAAAAATAAGCAAAAAGATAACGCCAAAAAGATAACAATAAAAATGCCCATGCAATCGGCGTAATATAGCCGATTATTTTTTCATTAGCCGTACGTCCTTTGCAATAAAACAAAACAACTGCGCCCAACATCAGCCATTGATGGGCTGAATAACCGAATAATTGTTGGGCAAAAGATATTTCCGTCTCTTGGGTTGCCAATAAATGCTGTTCATAACCGGCGAAATCAAATTCACGCAATAACACGGAAATAAATAATATAATTGCCAAACAACGCAACCATAAGGTCGGTTTTAAATAATAAATCAATGAGGCATAAACCGACATAGTAATTAAGTCGGTCATCGAACTTTCGCCATAACGGATACCGTAATCGGTGAGAAAATAAACGCACAATAATACGCCGCTCATTGCCATTAACGCATCCACAAAATCATCCTGCGTTTTACGATAATGAAAGAAAAGGGCGACGATAAATGAAACGGACGAGGCAATTAATAAAATGATTTCATCATCAAAAGCCAATAAGTATAACCAACCGATCAGCAATGCGGACGCTAACAACGCCAACAAAGAAAACATCACTTGCACCGCCCAGCCGGATTCTAATTTGGGATTATAAATAAAAAACCATTTTCTAATTTGTACCCCGCCGAATACGATAGCAATTAAAGTAATCACCACAGCGCCAAAGAATACTCCGCTATGCCATTCGTCACGAACTAGCAATACGTCGAAATTCACTACCGTTGAAACATAATAAACGATAATTAAAAACATATCGGAACACATTTTATAATGAAACAATAATGCACCTGATATGATCAAGGCTAAAACGGCTTGTGTATTGCTGCTAAACGCCATTCCCAATAATGAAACGGATAATGCCGTATTGGCAATTTTGACTACAATATGCCAAATTTCTTGCTGTGATTTCCGAATATATAATTCCACTGACAATACAAAGATAAAATTTAATGCCGCCGTCGTAGCAAACATATAATCCCAATAATGAAAAGTATCAAAATATAATATCAGCGTGGTATTTAAAGTAGCGCCTAACAATAATGCGCTGCCGATATTCGGTATAATTAAAAATAACGGAATTTGCAATGCCGACCATAAAGCAAATAATTGCCATGTATTTGCACCGGTTTGATAAATCTGTCCGATTAATGCGAATAACGCACCGATAATTACGGCGGCAATAAAAAAGAAAACGGAGGTGACGACTTTTATTTTGCCCGTTGCTAATTTTCTGCTTTCACGATAATAAAAGAAAATTGCCGCGAATATACTGACACTCAACCAAAATTGAACGGCATAGAGTTTTTGAAACTTAGTGAAATAATCCCAATTCGCCGCCACCCAAGTGACGATTCCGCTGGAAAAAAAGCCCGCACCGAACAATAAAAACAAGACAACCAAATATTTTTCCCAGCTAAGATTAAATAATCCTTTGTTAACCATTTGTTCTCCTTACCGATTCGGACTGATGGGGATAACCTGAAAGCATTATACGCGCGCTTGTAAGAAAAACGCAATTGTACTGATTTATCGGCGGATTTATGGCATAATTCCACCCGTTTATTTCAGCTATTCAGAAGGAAGTTATTATGCGTATTTTACATACTATGTTGCGGGTGGGCGATTTACAACGTTCAATCAAATTCTATCAAGAGGTGCTGGGAATGCGTTTACTGCGTACCAGCGAAAATCCCGAGTATAAATACTCTTTGGCTTTTTTAGGCTACGACGACGAAGATAAATCCGCCGTGCTCGAACTGACTTACAACTGGGGCGTAGAAAGCTACGAATTGGGTACCGCTTACGGGCATATTGCCATCGGTGTGGATAATATTTATCAAACCTGCGAAGCGGTGAAAGCGGCGGGCGGTAAAGTCACCCGTGAAGCCGGTCCGGTGAAAGGCGGAACCACGCTGATCGCCTTTGTGGAAGATCCGAACGGTTATAAAATCGAATTTATCGAAAACAAAAGCGCAAAAGCCGGTTTAGGCAATTAATCCGAGCAAAGTGCGGTCGGATTTTTGACTGTTTTTTAGCGGTGCGTTTATACGCACCCTTTTATCTTTTTATAGGAACATTTGTGACAGAAACACAGAACGAACCCCTTAATTACAATTTGCTTAAAAACCGTTTCCGCGGCTACTATCCGGTGATTATCGACGTGGAAACGGCGGGCTTTAATGCCAAAACCGACGCCTTATTGGAGCTGGCGGCAATTACGTTAAAAATGAATGAGGACGGTTTACTCGAACCCGATCAGAAATGCCATTTTCATATTCAGCCTTTTGCCGGAGCGAATATCAATCCCGAATCCCTTAAATTCAACGGCATTGACGTGGATAATCCGTTGCGCGGCGCTGTGCCCGAATTAGAGGCGATGACGGGTTTATTTCAAATGGTACGACGTGGGCAAAAAGCGGCGGATTGCCAACGTTCCGTTATCGTGGCGCACAATGCGGCCTTTGATCAAAGCTTTGTGATGGCGGCTGCGGAACGAACCGGTATCAAACGAAATCCGTTTCACCCGTTCGGGATGTTCGACACCGCCACGTTAAGCGGTTTTATGTTCGGTCAAACCGTGTTGGTCAAAGCCTGTCAGGCGGCAAATATCGCCTTTGACAACAAACAGGCGCATTCGGCTTTATATGACACCGAACGCACCGCAGAGCTGTTTTGCTATATGGTCAATCATTTAAAGAATTTAGGCGGTTTTCCGCATATTATTGAAAAAGGCTAAAAAAATAACCGCACTTTCTAGTGTTTATGCAGTAAAATCCGCTTTATGTTAGAAAACCATAGACAAATATTTTTTTTCAAGTACATTTGGTGCTTTCATCGGCAATCTAAGGAAAAATTATGTTAACCAATGAAGTTGTTCTTTCAATTATTATCTTGCTCGTGTTGAGCTTGTTGCGTATTAATGTGGTGATTGCGCTGGTTATCTCCGCATTATCCGCAGGATTACTCGGCGGACTGGGAATGTCGGAAACCATTAAGGCTTTCACCGGCGGGTTGGGCGGCGGCGCCGAAGTCGCGATGAACTATGCTATTTTAGGCGCCTTTGCCGTGGCGATTTCCAAATCGGGCATCACCGATTTACTCGCTTACAAAGTGATTAAACGCTTGGGCAATAAACCGAGCGGCAGTTCTATGGCAGGTTTCAAATACTTTATTTTAGCCGTGTTGGTGTTGGTTTCTATGTCATCACAAAACCTGCTGCCGGTACACATCGCTTTTATTCCGATTGTCATTCCGCCGTTGTTATCCATTTTCAATAAACTAAAACTGGATCGCCGTGCAGTCGCCTGCGTATTGACCTTCGGTTTAACCGCCACTTATATGTTACTGCCGGTCGGCTTCGGTAAGATTTTTATCGAAAGCATTCTGGTCAAAAACATCAATCAGGTCGGCGCTGCCCACGGGTTGCAAACCACTGTTGCGCAAGTATCCATGTCAATGTTAATCCCGGTTATCGGCATGATTATCGGTTTATTAATCGCTATTTTCATTACCTATCGTAAACCGCGAGAATATGTCGTACTCACCGCCGAACCGACCACAGCGGAAATCGAACAACATATTGCGAACATCAAGCCTTTCCATATTTGGGTCAGTCTTGCCGCTATTGCGATTACATTCGGCTTACAATTATTCACCAGCTCAACCATTATCGGCGGATTGGTCGGTTTAATTATCTTCGGCGTATGCGGCATTTTCCGCTTGAAAGAAAGCAATGACATCTTCCAACAAGGTTTACGTTTGATGGCGATGATCGGTTTCGTGATGATCGCCGCCTCCGGTTTTGCCAACGTCATTAACACTACCGGCGGTGTCACCGAATTGGTAAACGGTTTCAGCCAAGGATTAGGTTCGGACAGCAAAGGTATTGCCGCATTCTTAATGTTGTTTGTCGGCTTATTGATTACGATGGGAATCGGTTCTTCTTTCTCCACCGTGCCGATTATCACGTCCATCTATGTGCCGTTATGTTTAGCCGTCGGTTTTTCACCGTTGGCGACGGTATCCATCGTGGGGGTCGCCGCAGCCTTGGGAGACGCCGGTTCACCGGCTTCGGATTCCACGTTAGGACCGACTTCCGGTTTAAATATGGACGGTAAACACGATCACATTTGGGACTCCGTAGTACCGACCTTTATTCACTATAATATCCCGTTATTAATTTTCGGCTGGATCGCCGCAATGGTTCTATAAACGCCAATCTCTCCTTCGGGAGAGATTTTTCTTTGAGGGTCGAAAATAATGAAAAAATCCACCGCACTTTTTCAACAACTGGAGCAAACAGTCGCCCGCTTATACGCCGAATACGCAGAGACGGAATGCAAGAAAATCCATAGAAAATTCGACCGAGCGTTATTCAGTGAAGATTTTCAATCTTTTCCGTTCTATTTGAATGAAATCCGCCAAACCTTGGCGCACATCGCCCTGTTTGAAGCAAAAGACACGGAAGCATTACATTTTCTCAGTGACAAACTCACCGCCCAATGCAACGCCTTATCGGAAGCATTGAAAACCCCGACGCCACACACTAAAAGTGCGGTCAATTTTAAGCCCGTTTTATCCGAGAGGGAAAAACTCAAACAAGCGCTCAATCAACTGCCGCCGAGAGAACGTTTAACCAAATATTACGAAGCGTTGCAAGCCCTCAATGAAAAACTGGAACGGCAAACGGATTCATATCAAAACGCACGGCAAGAACAGGATAAGATCCGTTACACGCAACAAATCGACATCACTCGACAACGCAAAAAACGCTGTTTGGATGCGATTGAACTGTTGGAAGAATATTTGGCGTTTAAAGAAAATTAACGCCTTCTCATCACGCTCAAATAAGATCAACGGAACTAAACGCAAACGAATTTGTCTTCCGTAAAGAAAAGGAGATTTTTATGATAAAAGCAAAAAAATTCATCGTTTCCGCGCTCTTTCTTGGCGCCTGTTCGACAATACAAGCCGCCGATTTAAACGGAAAATGGAAAATAACCGAAATAGCCGGAAAATCGGTTTCCGCCACTACTTCAGTTTTGAAATTTGATCCGAAAGAACAGCGGTTTTCAGCCGGCATCGGCTGTAACCATCTGTTTGGCAGCTATCGTACCGATAACAATAAATTGACGTTATCCAACCCTGCAACAACCCTGATGGGCTGCCCGCCCGAACTTGCCGAATTGGAAAAAACTTTATCCCAAAACCTAGCGCAAGCAACAAGTTATCAAATACAACAAAATCTATTGTTGATTTATGATAAAAAAGGCAACTTGATATTCCAAGCCGAACGCTAAAACCGACTTGCTTAAAACAAAAAACCGTTATCTTTTGATAACGGTTTTTTTGAATTTGATGGCGGAGGAAGTGAGATTCGAACTCACGGAGGGCGTAAACCCTCGACGGTTTTCAAGACCGCACCTCTATGAATAGATATAAACAATAAATACTTTATAAATCAAAAACCTACACACATAGATATTATATAAACCCCGCCCAAAATTATCAACATATCACATCTTTTTGCATCTTTTCAGTCAAAATCTCGTCAAATTAATAACAGCTCAAAACATTAAACATCAAGCAAAAATCTTTAAAAATTTTGTCTTACTCCCTTTCATT
>JBHBXR010000149.1:0-7270 GCA_041795785.1 Mesocricetibacter sp. | reverse complement strand
CAAGCTCCGAATTTTCTAAAATTTTATCCGCATTTAATTCTGTCGGCCACCAATCCATAATCACAGTCGGAACGGACAGGTTGAATTGTTGTAATTCCGTATTTTGCGGTTCGGTACACATCAGCAACAAACCGTCCACTTGTTTTTGCAGTAGAGTTTGTAGATTTTTTTGTAATCTGTCGTTGTCGCCGTCCGTATTGGAAAGAATCAGATTATATTGATGTTGATTGCAATAACGCTCCACGCTGCCGACGACTTCGGCGAAAAACGGGTTATTGCTGGCAGTAACCAACATACCGATAGTTTTGGTTTCTTTCACTTTTAAACTGCGCGCCAACGCCGACGGCGTATAATTCAGCTGCTGTACGACTTGCATCACTTTGTCGCGGATTTCATCACTGACAAAACGTGAGTTATTAATTACATGGGAAACGGTGGAGGTGGATACGTTCGCAAGGCGCGCAATATCTTTCATAGTTGCCATATTAATGTCCTTATTTATCTTTCCTGTTTCCCGATTGCCGGCTCCGTTTTTAATTCGGTTGTTGTGCTAAAAACGCAAGGGTTTCCGCTCTGCTCGGAATGGAAGGCTGCGCGCCTTTTCGCGTGACGCTGATTGCCGCCGCCGCATGCGCGAAGCGGATCGCTTCCGACATAGGTTTATGTTCCAACAAAGCGGTAATCAACGCGCCGTTAAACGTATCTCCCGCCGCCGTAGTGTCTTTCGCTTCCACCCGAAAGCCCGCAATAATCCGCCCGTCTCCCTGCTCGCTGACATAAACCCCCTTTGAGCCTAAGGTGATTAATACCGTCGGAATACCTTTGGCATGAAAAACTCGCGCAGATTCGACCGCACTTTTTTCATCCGTTACTGTCACACCGGTCAGCAGTTCCGCTTCGGTTTCATTCGGGGTAATAATATCGACATGAGCAAGCAACTCATCGGGCAGCGGCTGCGCCGGAGCCGGGTTTAAGACAACTCGGGTGCCTTGTTGTTTGGCTAATTTTGCCGCTTTGATGATGGCATTTAACGGCGTTTCCAGTTGCATCAGTAAATAATCGGCTTCAATAATTTGCGGTGAAAACGCTTCTACTAGAGATTCGTTCAAAGCGGCGTTTGCTCCGGCGGAAATCACGATGCTGTTTTCACCGCTGTCCGCTACCTGAATCATGGCAATACCGGTCGTTTCGTCGGACACGCTGACAATCGTCTGCGTATCAATACCGTCTTTCTCAAAGGCGCGTTTCATTTCCCGTCCGATGTCATCATCACCGATACAACCGATAAAGCTGACTTGCGCCCCCAAACGTGCCGCCGCAACCGCCTGATTAGCCCCTTTGCCACCGTAATTAATGTGATAACCGTAACCGGTCAGCGTTTCCCCCGGTTTAGCAAAGTGCGGTACGGTAATAACGTGATCCGCATTAATACTGCCAAGCACAGTGAGTTTATTGGACATAATGTGTTTCCTTTTAAATTAAAGTTGTTTGCAGGATGATATTTAACTACAATCCTGCAAATTTCAACTTATTATTTTAAGCAGAATGAAGATTCAGTTTTTGACGGTAACGATTTGAGCCCTGCATAATATGATCCAACAGTTCTTCTACCGCCCAATATTTCTCTTTGATATCTTCTTTGATCACGCGGGAATTATAATGTTTAAAGGTGCCGATTTTTACATGCATTAATTTGGCAAAATTCGGATAGCCGAAACTTTCCGCCGCACCGCAGACGGCAAGGAAATTAGCTAATTCCGCCACTAATGGATTGTCCGAGTTTTTGTTTTGATATAACCAAGCGTATAAATCGGGATGTACGTTGTTAAATACCCCGGAGAATCCTTCAGAGCCCGCTTTCATCGCTTCAAAGGCAATGGCGGCATTGGCATTGACAATTTTCAGATTGCTGTTTTTGGTGAGTTCAATGCGTCTTTTCACCGTCGCCAAATCACAGGATACGTCTTTTAGTACGACAATATTATCAAAACCGGCAAAATAACGGATTTCTTCATCGCTTAGTAAACGACGATAGGGAACCGGGCATTCATATAATCCTAAGGTGATATCCTGCGGTAGCGCTTGTAATAATTTCTCAAAGTTTTGTTTTAATGTCGGAGTGCCTTCATTATTCGGATCCAAGCGATTAGTAATCAGAATAACGGCATCCGCACCGGTATCGTACATCGCTTTCAATTCCTTCACTTGCTCATCGAATGTACTGCCGGTATGTCCGGAAGTAACTACCGGGATTCTACCTTTGGTTTGTTCGATAACGGTATTGGTAATTTTGATTTTTTCTTCCAGACTGAGGAACAGGATTTCACTGGACTGACAGGTCGCAAATAATGTGTCAGCGCTGTTATCAATATACCAATCGGTAAGTTTGCGTAATCCGTCATAGTCAACTTCGTTGTGCTCATTGAACGGGGTTAACATAACAGGAATGATACCTTGAATTTTCATTGTATTTTCTCCGAGATAATTAATTTTTCTGTTTAAAGTTTTTAATGATTCCCCACACTTGCAATACGACAACAAGCAAGAAGAAGCAAGCCAGAACCGCCGAAACAGGTCTTTCCACAAAGGCAATCAAATCACCGTCCGATTTTGTTAATGAGGCTAATAGGTTTCTTTCCAGCATCGGTCCTAGAATCATACCTAAAATAATAGGAGAAATCGGATAATGATTTTTTTGCAGTAAGTAACCCAATACGCCCATCACTAACATTACGATGATAGCGGATACGGAGTTGTTGATGGCATAGGCGCCGACGATACTGAAAATGATGACAACCGGATAAAGAATATCTTTATTGATTTGAATAATCTTTTTCAGAAAGTTAACGACAATTAATGCTAGCGGGATCAGCGCAATATTGGCAATTAGGAAGATGATGAATACCGCATATAATTTTTCCGGTTGGAATAAAAATAATGAAGGTCCGGGCTGCATATCTTTCATATACAATACACCGATAATAATAGCGGCTGCGGAATCGCCCGGAATACCGAATACTAACGACGGAATCCAGCTGCCGGCCAAGCTGGCATTATTACTGCTTGAGGCGTCAATAATCGCGTCTTCCGAACCTTTCCCGTATAATTCGGGTGTTTTCGAGAATTTTTTCGATAAGGCGTAGGAAATCCAAGCGGCGATATCCGCACCGGCTCCGGGAAGCGCACCTATAAGGGTACCGACGATACTGCTGCGAGCAATGCCCATTTTCCTTTTACTTAATGCGGCGCCGAGTCCTTTAAAAATATTCAATGAGCCTGTCGGTTGGTTTATGTCGTCGGAAATATCGGTTAGAGGCAATGTTTTATTGCGATTAACATAATATTCAATGGCACCCGAAATCGCGAATAATCCAATCATGGCGGGAATAAAACTGACGCCTTCGTATAAGGAAACAAATCCGAAAGTGAAACGCGCCTGACCGGTAAATTCATCAAAACCGATGGTGGAAATAATAATGCCGAACAGCAACGTCAGCAAACTCTTCGTGATAAATTTACCGGCAATCAGTGTAGCGCAGCTTAAGCCCAATAAAGACAGCCACATATATTCAAAGGAACTGAATTTAATTGCAAATTTGGCTAACCACGGTGCTGCCACCGCCAAAATAACCGTACCGATAATACCGCCGATAACAGAACTGGTTAATCCTAAACCTAATACGCGGTTAACTTTACCTTGTTTTACCAACAAGTAGGAATCATCCACATAAGCGGCGGATGCGGGGGTGCCGGGAATGCGTAATAATGCGCCCGGGATATCGCCGGCATAAATGGAAGAAGCGCCGACGGAAATCATCAAAGCCAGCGCCGGAATCGGTTCCATAAAGAAAGTGAAAGGCACCATTAACGCAACAGCCATCGTGGCGGTTAAACCGGGAATCGCGCCGACGAATAAACCGAACAGCCCAGCGGCAATCACGGCAATCATCGCATTTAAGTCAATGTATGATAAGGCATTAAGTAAAATATCCATGATTCCTCCTATTCAAATAGTAAACCGTCCGGAAGCGGCACTAATAAAACTTTAGCAAAAAGCAGATAGATCCCGATTGCCAACAGAACGAGGAAAATTGCAGTGATAAGGCGTTGTTTTTTGATTAACGGTAACGTTAAAGCCACTAAAATCAAACTGGTCGTGAGGATGAAGCCGAGATAGTCAATCGTGATAACATAGAACAACACGGTGCCTATCATAATGCCGATTACTTTGGCATCTTGCACTACGTTGAATATTTGGAAAACATATTTCTTACGAAGCTTAAATTCCATCACAAAATCAAGTAACGCGAATAAAGCGACCAATGCACCGATAATGGTCGGGTAAAACGCCGCGCCATAGGTATCAAAATCGGCATAAGTAACATAACTATAGAACGAGATGATTAACCCGAATGAAAAGATAAACAGGGGTGTTAAGAGTCTGAACATAGCGTCTAATAGCTTCTGCCGTTAGACAGAAGCTATTCTCCTTATGACTATTTGGTTGATAGAAGCTGTTCGAATTTGGCGTCTTCACCAGCCATGAATTTTTCCAAATCCGAACCGTATAAGGCACTGACATCAAAGCCTTGTTTATGAGCAAATCCCTGCAGTTCGCCGCTGGCGTAAACTTTTTCCATCGCTTTGGTTAAGGTTTCTTTTACGTCATCCGGTAAATTTTGCGGTGCGGACAATACGTTCCAACCGCCCACCGCCCAATTATGTCCGGTCGCTTCTTTATATACCGGAATATCAGGATATAACGCATCTTTCTGTTCGGACGTGATGGCTAGATGTTTTACCATTCCCGCATCAGTCATACTTTTTGCTTCACCCGGCGAAGAGGTAACGAAATCAATACCGCCGGATACCAATTCCTGCAATGCGGCGCTGGCACCTTGGGAAGGTACGAATTTCACTGCATCTTCCGCTAATCCGGCACTTTTTAATATACCCAACAGATTTAAATGCCAAATGGAATTCAAACCGCTGCCCGATGCTTTTAATTTACCCGGGTTGGCTTTGATTGCGGCTAAAAGCGCATTAATATCTTGATAAGCGGAATCTTTGGCGACTTGCACACCGCCCGGAACAACGGCTAAACGCACGATAGGGGTATAATCTTTATAGCTTAAATCCGCCATTTTTTGATGGCGCATAATCGCAATTTCAGCGGTTGCCACACCAAGAGTATAGCCGTCAGGTTTGGCTTGTTTGATGGCGGTATGCCCGACCACACCGCTTCCGCCGGTACGGTTGACAACATTCACGTTGACTCTTAATTCTTCCTGTAAACCTTTGGCAACCAGACGGGCAATAGTATCCGTATTTCCACCGGCGCCCCACGGCACGATGATGGTGATCGGTTTTTCCGGATAAGCGGCTAAGGCGCTTGCGGAGAATAATACGGAAGTTGCAACTAACGTTTTAATAAATGCGTTTTTCATTTTTCACCTCTTGATGTGTTGTGGAACGGTTGGGAATTGTTAATTAAATGCAATCGAAACGTTTCGATATACGGAATACAAAATATCCGTTGTATAACCAACGGATTGCCTTATTTAAAACGGCACGCCCGAATATAAAATGATATTAGCGTAAGGCGTACATTCGCCGCTGCGTACGATGGCTTTGCCGGATTGACTATGTTGTTTAAATTCTTCGTGACACACATAGTCCAATGTAATTTGATTGCCTTGTTGTTGCTCCAATTGTTGCAAGCGGGCTAAAAGTGCGGTGTGAATTTCGGGATTTTTTATTTTGATTTCTTCCGCCAATAAAGCGCGTTCCACGAACATTTCGCTGATGATGGCATCTAAGGTTTGCAGGAAGCTCGGAATGTTTTTGCTTAAGGCAAGATCAATGCGTTCTATATAGTCAGGGATAGGCAAACCCGCATCACAAACCGTGACGGCGTCGGTATGTCCTAAAGTGGCGATACAGTGGGAGAGCTGTGCATTGAGTATGGTGGTTTTTTTCATTATTGACCTCCATGATAAGAAAATTGTTGGTTGTGTCATTTCATCGAAACGTTTCGATGGAAGCTGTGAAAAGCATAAAGGAAAAGCGACGGAAAGTGAAATGGAAATAGTTGAATTTGTGATCCCGATCAAATAAAAAATGCTCTTATTGGAGTAAGAGCATTGTACGGAAGATAATTGAAACTAGAGTGCTATGCTGTTTGCATCGGGGCGGAAAGCAGTCTTAGTTTGCGTAAAATCATATTTAGAATGACGCCGTAAGCCGGTACGAACAACAAGATGCCGATAAATAATTTGGATAAATAATCCACAAATCCGATGCCGACCCAATGTTCCGCCATAAAAGGATCGCTGCTGGCATAGAAAGCGATGGCGAAGAATAAAAACGTATCCGCCATTGAGCCGAAGATCATGGATCCGCTTGGTGCGATCCACCAAGTATTAAGCTGACGTAAACGGTTGAAAACCAATACGTCCAATAACTGCCCGAATACATAAGCGCAGAAACTTGCCAGCGCAATACGGAACACAAACATATTAAACTCGGTTAAGGCGCCGAAACCTTGATATTGGCTGTCGGAAAACAGAATCGACACAATATAACTGATGATTAGCGCGGGAATCATCACGACAAAAATAATCCAACACGCTTCTTTGGCGCCGAATACCCGCACGGTTAAGTCCGTCGCCAAAAAGATAAACGGGAATGTGAATGCTCCCCAAGTGCTGTGGAAACTGAAATCTTCCGTCGCACCGAGCGCGGTCAGCGGCAATGTGATTTCAAAGGGAATTTGCACTAAGTAGTTACTGGCGGCAATGATAAAAATATGGAAGAAACTGAGCAAAATTAATGCTCTACGTTTTTGTTGATCACTGAAAAGTGACGAAATAGTATTTTTCATGTTGTTACCTTTTTGTAAATTGGGGTGAGGGAACCCAGTTAAATTGAGCGGAGAATGATACTTGATTGGCAGAATAATGCAAGTCCGGTTGGCGGTTATTTGCGTATTCGTATGCGATAGTCGTTAAAAAATAACAAAAAAACCGACCGCACTTTGATCTGCACCCCAAAACTTGGACACCTAATTTGAGGTGCAGATCATGTCCCATCCTTATCAATTTCGTTTAGACATTATCAAATTGGTCATCGAGCAGGATGTTGGTATCCGCGAGGTGGCAAAACTTCATCACATTCCCCATTCTGTGGTAATTAATTGGCTAAAAGCCTTTCGTGAAAGAGGACTTGATGGCGTAAAATCTCCTTATAAAAAGCCTCAACCCCCGAAAAT
>JBHBXR010000148.1:0-3994 GCA_041795785.1 Mesocricetibacter sp. | reverse complement strand
TCCGGCGGTAATCAACAGAAAGTGTTGTTGTCGCGTTGGATGGCAATTCATCCGAAACTGTTTATTTTAGACGAGCCGACCCGCGGTGTGGATGTCGGTGCCAAAAGCGAAATTTACCGCATGATGGTGGAAATGGCAAAACAAGGCGTGGCGATTCTGATGATTTCCAGTGAATTGCCCGAAATTGTCGGTATGAGCGATCGGGTTTATGTGATGCGAGAGGGACATATCGCCGGTGAAGTACGCGATCAGGATATTAATCAAGAAAAAATTATGGCATTGGCTTGCGGCGCCGTCGCATAGTTTATGGGATGTAAGGAGAAATTTAACATGACAAATGAAACAGCAACCAAACCGGGTTTTAAAAAATTAGCGCTGGCGGACACGATGCAGGCAATGGGTATTTTACCCGTACTGGTATTAATCGTTATTGTGTTTTCGTTTATCGCGCCTAACTTTATGACCGAAGCCAATATGATGAATATTACCCGTCAGGCTTCCATTAATATCGTGCTTGCCGCGGGAATGACCTTCGTGATTCTGACCGGCGGAATTGACTTATCGGTAGGTTCCATTTTAGGCGTTACCGCAGTAATGGCGTTGGTCGGTTCGCTCAATCCGGCGATGGCGGATTTTGCCGTACCGATTGCGTTAATTGCCGGTTTGGGAATGGGGGTGTTTAACGGATTATTAGTGGCTTATGCGGGCTTACCGCCGTTTATCGTTACCCTCGGTACTTATACGGCATTGCGCGGAGCGGCTTACTTGGTAGCGGACGGTACCACCGTAATTAACTCGAAAATATCTTTCTCTTGGATCGGTAACGGCTATTTAGGCTCCGTGCCTTGGCTGGTGATTATCGCCTTTGCGGTGATTGCGATTTGCTGGTTTATTTTACGCCGCACTACCTTGGGTACGCATATTTATGCGGTGGGCGGCAACTTACAGGCGGCGCGCCTGACCGGTATCAAAGTTTCATTGGTTTTAATCTTCGTTTATGCCGCCAGCGGTTTGTTATCCGGTTTGGGCGGCGTAATGAGCGCATCCCGTTTATACAGCGCCAACGGCAACCTCGGTATGGGCTATGAGCTGGATGCGATTGCAGCGGTTATTTTAGGTGGTACAAGTTTCGTCGGCGGTATCGGTACGATTACCGGCACCCTCATCGGCGCCTTGATTATCGCCACTTTAAATAACGGTATGACTTTAATGGGCGTGTCTTATTTCTGGCAGCTCGTTATTAAAGGCGGGGTGATTATCGTCGCAGTATTGATCGATAAATACCGTACCCGCAAAGCGAACTAATTGGCACAACAATCCGATTATTTTTGTTAAACCACTCAATGGGAGACGTTATATGAAATTAAAAACATTGGCAGTATCTTTAATGTTGGCAGCAGCGCCTTTTGCGCAGGCAAAAGAATTAAAATCCATCGGTGTTACCGTCGGTGACTTGGCTAACCCGTTCTTCGTGCAAATTGCAAAAGGGGCGGAGTTAAAAGCGAAAGAGCTTGCCGGTGATAAAGTTAATGTCACTTTAGTATCAAGCGGTTACGACTTAGGTCAACAAGTGGCACAAATTGATAACTTCATTGCGGCGAAAACCGATATGATTATTCTCAATGCCGCGGATTCCAAAGGTATCGGTCCTGCGGTACAACGCGCCCGTGATGCGGGAATCATCGTTGTTGCGGTGGACGTTGCGGCGGACGGCGCCAATGCAACAGTTACTTCAAATAACTATCAAGCGGGTGAAATTGCTTGTCAGACTATCGTAGAGAAAATCAAGGGCAAAGGCGATGTTGTTATTATCAACGGACCGCCGGTTTCTGCGGTGCAAGATCGCGTACAGGGTTGTATGGACGTATTTGCCAAACATAAAGATATCAAAGTGTTATCACATAACCAAAACGCGAAAGGCAGTCGTGAGGGTGGTTTAGAAGTGATGACTTCATTACTTATCGCCCATCCGAAAATCGACGCGGTGTTCGCCATTAACGACCCGACCGCTATCGGTGCGGATTTAGCGGCAAAACAAGCGCAACGCAGTGAGTTTTTCATTATGGGCGTGGACGGTTCTCCGGACGGTGAAGAAGCGTTAAAACAAGAGGGTAGCCTGTTCCTCGGTACGCCTGCGCAGGATCCGCAAGTAATGGCGGCTGAAGCGGTGAAAATCGGTTATGATATTTTACAAGGCAAACCGGCGCCTGAACAACCGGTGTTAATCCCGGTAACGCTGATTAACCGTGATAACATCAAAGACTATAAAGGTTGGACGGTGAAATAATATAAGCGGTTATTTATATGAGGGCGGATTGAAATATCCGCCCGTTACCGATCAGCATAATCGGTGGCATGGACGCCCGATTGTTAGGATTAAAATTTCGTGGAGCAGGGTTCTACCGTGCAAGCGAATTGATAACCGACGCCGCGTACCGTCTGAATAAAAGAAGGGGATTTAGCGTTCGGTTCGATTTTTTTACGCAACCGCATAATTAAAACATCAATAGTGCGGTCGAAAATTTCCAAGTTTTCGCTATGGGTTAATTCCAACAGTTTTTGACGCGATAAAACTTTCTGCGCGTGGGAAACCAACGCATACAACAATACATATTCGCCTTGTGTCAGCTCAATTTCCTGTTTTTGCGGGGAAAACAGTTTATGGTTGTCGGTATCTAAAAACCATTGCTCGAATTTAAACCCGTTATGAATATAATCCGCAGAGAACTTTTGCGGTTGGGTGCGGCGGATAGCTGCCTTAGCGCGCGCCACCACAACACGCGGATAAAAAGGTTTGGTGATATAGTCATCGGCGCCCATTTCCAAGCCGACGACCACATCGGACTCCGAATTTAGCCCGCTGAGCATGATAATCGGCGCTTGAATCAGCGATTTCAACCGCTGTAACAACACCAACCCGTTAATATCGGGCAAAATAAGATCCAATAAAATCAACGCAAAATCGCTGCGGGTTTGTAATAACATTAATGCGTTCTCACCGTTTTGAACGCTGACGACATCGTAACCGTATTCTTCAAAAGTATCGGTTAACAGTTCGCAAATTTGCGCATCGTCGTCAATCACAAGAATAGAAGTCTTGGGTGGCATGAATAATGTCCGCTTTTTCTGTTCATATAAAAATGTAAGTATATAAAGTTTAACTGAAAAATAATATTAAGCTTGTCACAAAATTGAAATTTAGTCGAAATTTAACAGCAATAAGGAGCAATTATGCGTATCGGCATTGATTTAGGCGGCACTAAGATCGAAGTTATCGCCCTTTCCGACAGCGGTGAAGAGCTGTTTCGTAAACGCATTCCGACCCCGCGCGGTTCCTATCCCGATACTTTGGCGGCAATTAAAAGTCTGGTGGACGATGCGGAACGGGCGACGGGGCAAAAAGGCACGGTGGGTGTCGGCATTCCGGGAACGATTTCGCCTTTCACCGGCAAAGTGAAAAATGCCAATTCCGTTTGGTTGAACGGGCAGCCGTTGGATAAAGACCTGAGCGCCTTGTTACAGCGGGAAGTGCGTTTTGCCAATGACGCCAACTGTATGGCGGTGTCCGAAGCCGCCGACGGCGCGGGCGCGGGGAAAAACATCGTCTTGGCGTTGATTTTAGGTACGGGTTCCGGTTCCGGTATTGTGATCAACGGCAAGCCGCACAACGGCGCCAACGGTATCGGCGGCGAATGGGGGCATAATATGTTGCCGTGGCAGGACGAAGAAGAACAAGAAGTCACTAAAAACAATCCTTGTTACTGCGGTAAAAGCGGTTGCGTGGAACAGTTCGTTTCCGGTACGGGCTTGTGCGACGACTATGAACGTCGCTCGGGCAACCGATTGAAAGGTGATGAAATCGTGCGTTTAGCCGAACAGGGCGATGTCGTCGCCGAACAATCCCTGCAAGCCTACGAACGCCGCTTGGCGAAATCCTTAGCCGCTTATGTGAATGTGCTCGATCCCGATGTGATTGTTCTTGCCGGCGGGGTGT
>JBHBXR010000147.1:0-4994 GCA_041795785.1 Mesocricetibacter sp. | reverse complement strand
TTACGCCGATGGAGCCGACGGTTTGTTTCATCAATGCTACGTCTTCCACCGTTGCCCCGCCTTTATTGAAACCTGTCGATGTTTTGACAAATGCGACATTTAACGCTTTGCAAATCTCACAAGCTTGTACGATTTCTGCTTTAGTTAATAAACAGGTTTCCAGAATTACTTTCAACGGTACACCGTTACAAGCCTGTAAAACTGTTCTAATATCTTCTTCGACGGCTTGCCATTTTGCGGATTTAATTAAACCGATGTTGATCACCATATCGATTTCTTGTGCGCCGGCTTTAATGGCTTCCTGTGTTTCAAAGGCTTTTACGACAGGCAAATTCGCCCCCAACGGAAAGCCGACCACGGTACAAATTTTCACGTCAGAGCCCGCTAATTTTTGTTTTGCCAAAGGAATGTAAGCGGAATTTATACAAACGGAATAAAAGTGATGTTCAAGGGCTTCTTCGCATAATTGAATAATATCCTGCTCGGTTTTTTCTGCAGTGAGTGCGGTATGATCAATAAAACGGGCAAGTTCAACAGGTTGCATATATTTTCTCCTTTTTAACGACAGACATAACCTTTATTTAAAAGGTTGAGTTTTTACGATAAGACTACATTATACGGCGTAAAAAATAATAAAGATAAAATTTTCGTATTGATTTTTAGCACTTCCGTATAAAATCCATTACAATTAACACTAATTTATTATTTAGTAACAATTAAAGGGAATAAATTATGATTATCGTAACCGGTGGTGCAGGGTTTATCGGCAGTAATATCGTTAAAGCATTGAATGAAATGGGTCGCAAAGACATTCTTGTGGTGGATAACCTGAAAGACGGCACGAAGTTTATCAACTTAGTGGATTTGGATATTGCGGACTATTGCGACAAAGAGGATTTTATCGCTTCCGTTATGGCGGGAGATGATTTGGGCGATATCGAAGTCATCTTTCACCAAGGCGCCTGCTCCGCGACAACGGAATGGGACGGTAAATATATGATGCAAAATAACTACGAGTATTCAAAAGAGTTATTGCATTATTGCTTGGATCGCGAAATTCCGTTCTTCTATGCTTCCAGTGCGGCGACTTACGGCGATAAAACCGAGTTTGTGGAAGGGCGCAAATTTGAAGGTCCGTTAAACGTGTACGGGTATTCCAAATTCCTGTTTGACGAATATGTCCGTCAGATTTTACCGGAAGCCAATTCTCCAGTATGCGGTTTCAAATATTTCAATGTGTACGGTCCGCGTGAGCAACACAAAGGATCCATGGCAAGCGTGGCGTTTCATCTCAACAATCAGATTTTAAAAGGTGAAAATCCGAAACTTTTCGCCGGCAGCGAACATTTTCTACGTGATTTCGTATATGTGGGCGATGTGGCGCAAGTAAATATTTGGTGCTGGCAAAACGGCATTTCGGGCATCTACAACTGCGGTACGGGCAAAGCGGAAAGCTTCGAGGAAGTGGCAAAAGCGGTGTTAAAATTCCACGGTAAAGGACAAATTGAAATCATCCCGTTCCCGGAACATCTAAAAAGCCGTTATCAAGAATACACGCAGGCTAACCTGACCAAATTACGCGCAACCGGTTACGATAAGCCGTTCAGAACCGTGGCGGAAGGCGTTGCGGAATATATGGCGTGGTTGAATAAAAAATAAACTGAACTGCAAATAAAAGGACAAGGGCGCAGCTCATAATGAGTGCCCCTTAATTGTTTTTTGCGACAGATAAGCGATTTAAACGCTCAAACTGCTGTTAGCGAAATATGCGTCGAAGAACGGGAATCAGTCGCCTTAAAACGGATATTTGCTTTAAGCTACGGAATAGGGTGGGTTTTAAAACGTAAGAAAAACCGACCGCACTTTATACTCTTGGCGCTACTATTTCACCAATCCGCCGCTGGCTTGCAGATCCGCATGATATGAGGAACGTACAAACGGTCCGCAGGCGGCGTGTTCAAAGCCCATCTTCTGCGCTTTATCGCGGAATTCATCAAATTCCTGCGGCGGTACATAACGCGCTACCGGCAAATGATGACGGCTCGGTTGCAGATATTGTCCTAAGGTTAGCATCGTCACGCCGTGATCCCGTAAGTCTTGCATCACTTGCAGGATTTCTTCGTTGGTTTCGCCCAAGCCTACCATTAAACCCGATTTGGTCGGAATGTGCGGGAACATGGCTTTAAACTCTTTCAGCAGTTTAAGCGACCATTGATAATCAGCACCCGGACGGATTTCACGATATAAACGCGGCACGTTTTCCAAATTGTGATTAAATACGTCGGGCGGATTGTCTTTCAATTTTTCCAACGCAAGTTCAATGCGACCGCGAAAATCAGGAACAAGAATTTCAATTTTGATATGCGGATTTAACGCACGGATTTGTTTTACGCATTCGGCGAAATGTCCGGCGCCGCGATCGGGCAGATCATCGCGATCTACCGAGGTAATCACCACATAACGCAGTTTCATATCCTGAATGGTTTCCGCCAATTTTTTCGGTTCGTCCGGATCCGGTGGTAACGGCTTGCCGTGCGCTACATCGCAGAACGGACAGCGACGGGTGCAAATGGCGCCTAAAATCATAAAAGTCGCGGTGCCGTGATTGAAACATTCGTGCAAGTTCGGGCAAGAGGCTTCTTCACAGACGGAATGTAAACCGTGGCGACGCATTCCGTTTTTGATGCTTTCGATCTTAGCGGAATTGGCGGGCAGTTTGATTTTCATCCAATCGGGTTTTTTTAGTAACTCTTGATTGGGATCAATGAGCTTGACCGGAATAATCGAGGTTTTAGCGGCATCGCGGTATTTCACGCCGCGTTCCATTTTAAAAGGCGTAGTCACAGAATTTTCCTATTGATAATATGGTAGCTAAACTATTTTTGAAATGTTAAAAAAATGTTGCGTTATTATAGCCTAAAAGATCGGCAAAGTGTGCGACTAATTTCATGGCAACCTGATCACAATCCGCTAATTGCGGTTCAACAAAATCCGCCAAGCGGCACATTTCCAATCCGGCGTAACCGCAGGGATTGATCTGACGGAAAGGGGTTAAATCCATATTGACGTTCAGCGCCAAACCGTGAAAAGAGCAACCTCTGCGGATACGCAATCCCAGCGAACAGATTTTTTTGCCGTCCACATACACGCCCGGCGCATCTGCTTTGGGATACGCTTGAATGTGATATTCAGCCAACGTGTTGACCACGGATTGTTCGAGCGCAGTGACTAATTGACGTACGTTCAGTTCGTTGCCGTTGGCTTTATGCCGTTTAATATCAATCAGTACATACATAATTTGCTGACCCAAACCGTGATAAGTAATTTGTCCGCCGCGATCGGACTGCACCACGGGAATATCGGTTTGTGTCAGCAAGTGTTCGGCTTTGCCCGCCTGACCTTGGGTAAACACCGCAGGATGTTGTACCAGCCAGATTTCATCAGGGGTGTCGGCATGGCGACGATCGGTAAAATCCTGCATTTGATGCCAAACGGTCTGATAATCTTGTATCCCCAAATTGCGCACAATAAGGGAAGTGGCGTTCAGCGTCATTACAACACCATCCGCACGCCGTTAATTTTCGCCAATTCAGTATATAAGGTTTCAACTTGTTCGATATTTTCCGCAATAATATCAATAGAAACCGAATTATAAGTCCCCTTGCTGCTAATTTGTTCGCGCGGGTTGTAATCGCCCTTGGCGTATTTTTGCGTGACGGCGACCACGTCATCAATTAAATCCGTACGGTTGGCGCCCACTACTTTGAACGTGAAGGCACAAGGAAAATCCAGTAAATCTTTTAGTTGAGCCTGCGGAATATCCGCTAATTTCACGGTTTTAATTTCTTTTTCATCGACCATTTTATCGTTCCTTAAAAATTATTAAAAAAAGCACCGCACTTTAGTTAAAAGTGCGGTCGGTTTTGCTGGTGTTTTATCGCTTTTTATACCTTAGTCAAATAAACTTTTGATCATTAAGACCAACCAATCCCACAGTTTGCTGAAAATACCGCCTTCTTCAACGCCTTTCATGGCTTGTAAATCGGCGCGGGCGATATCTTTGCCGTCCAATTGGTAAATCACTTTGCCGACCACTTGTCCTTTGACTAACGGCGCTTCCAAATATTTTTTATCCAATTCAAAGCGTGCTTTCAAATCGGCGCTGCGACCTTTAGGCACGGTAATAAAACTGTCTTGCAAGACTCCTAACGGTACTTCACTATCGGCGCCGTAATAGACTTTTTGTTGGGAAACCGCTTTACCGGCTTCTAAGGTTTTGAAGGTTTCAAAGCTGTTGAATCCCCATTGCAGCAATTTTTTGCTTTCCACTTCGCGCCCCTTGTAAGTCGGCACGCCCATCACTACGGAAATCAAACGCATATTACTGCTGTTGGTGGCGGAAGCAACCAAGTTATAGCCTGCTTTGTCGGTATGACCGGTTTTCATGCCGTCCACATTAATGGTTTTATCCCACAACAAGCCGTTGCGGTTCGGTTGAGTGATCTTATTGAAAGTAAATTCTTTTTCCGCATAAATTTTATATTCTTCCGGCAAATCACGGATGATGTGAGCGCCGATAATCGCCATATCACGGGCGGAAGAATATTGGTTGTCGTCATCCAAGCCGTGTACGGTAGTGAAATGGGTGTTTTTCAAACCGAATTGTTGGGCAAATTTGTTCATGGTTTCAATGAACGCTTGGGTTGAGCCGGACACGTGTTCGGCAATGGCAACGCAAGCGTCATTGCCCGATACGACCACAACGCCGCGGTTTAAGTCTGCGACGGATACCTGCTGATTGAGATTAAGGAACATTTTAGAGGAGCCGGGGAAGTTTTTACCCCATGCACTTTCACCGATAGTCACCGTATCCGTGTGGCTGATTTTCCCTTGTTTTAATGCGCTTCCCACCACATAGCTGGTCATCATTTTGGTTAATGAGGCGGGATATTGGCGTTGATCCGGGTTGAGCGAAGCCAATACGGCGCCGGAAT
>JBHBXR010000146.1:0-4646 GCA_041795785.1 Mesocricetibacter sp. | reverse complement strand
GACGCGCCGAAAGGCGTAAACCAAGCGAAGAAGCTGATGACGGAAAGTGCGGTCAAAAAAGCGAGCGGAATTTGCCAATGGATGATTTTTTTCCAAACTAACAATAATCCGCCCAATAAAAAGGCAATATTTACCTGTGTCCAACCGATACCTTCCAATAATTCACGGTCGCCTAAAGGAAAAACAGCGGAGAAAATCGGCGAAATACTGATATTGCTTAATGAATATTCGCTGTTTTTAGCTCCGGTTTTTAACGCATCCAAGGGAGTGGCTTGGGTGATGCCGTCAATGGATGCGGTTAATTGATGCAGGCTGAAGCCGTCGGTAGTCACACCTGAAAAAATCAAACTGTAAGCATCCGCCAAAGTGGGCGGTTCGCTTAATAACTGAATCGGCGGCAGCCAAGTAGTCATTTGTAGCGGAAAAGAAATTAACAGCACCACATAGCCGACCATTGCCGGATTGAACAGATTTTGCCCTAATCCGCCGTAAACGTGCTTACCTAAAATCACGGCGCAGAACGTGCCGATGAGGATAATCCAATAGGGCGCATAAGGCGGAATCGCCACCGCTAAAATCAGGGCGGTCAGAATGACGCTGAAATCGGAAATATAAAATAATTTGGGCTTTCTTCGCAGCAGGGTAACCAAAAATTCCAGTAACAAGGCAAAACCAACGGCTAACGCCGATTGGATAAGCACCCCAAAGCCGAAATAAAACACCATCACCGCAACGGCCGGCAACATGGCGACAATCACCCATAGCATAATGCGGGCGGTGAGTTTGCCGGAATGAACATGGGGGGAACTGGTTAATTTAAACATCAAGTTATACCTTAATTTTTTACTCTGACGAAATATTGCCCGTCAAAGCGATATTCAATACGTTTATCGGTAACTTTCCCGATAAGATTTTCGTCTGTGGCGATAACAACCGGAAAACTGAGGGTTTTCGTTTGATTATCGTAACGGAAATGACGGTTAGACTGCACATGATCGCCATCAAGCAGTGAATAGCTAAAGCCGATTTGACTGGTTAATTTTTTGGTTTTAATTAAATCAACAGGAACGAAACCGCGTTCGTTAATTTGATATAACGTCGCGCCCGATCCATGTGTTTGGCTGTCGCTAATGCTATAACTGATAAGCCAGTAGTAGGTTTGGTTATTCAGTTCCGTCGTAAAAATGTTCTCGATATAATCAATGCCGTCAAGCTCTTTCAACGATAATTTTCCTGATTTATCAATAAATTGAATAACAGCATCATAATCCCGCATGGTACCGCCCGTTTGATTATCCCAAGAAAAAGCGAGTACTTTTTTATCTGCGGATGAGATAACGAGCAATTCATCAGGAGCGGAGCGGTTAAAATCACAGGATAAGGAATCCGTTTTTAACAAATAGTTTTTTAACTCGGACATGAATTTTTGCGTGCTCACCGCCAGCTTATCTTCGTCAGGTTCTTCACCGAACTGACTGAAACGGTCCATTTCCCGCAGTCCTTTATAAAGCTCGTTATCGACTTGTTCACAAGTTTGCGCTAAGGCAGTGGCACTGAAGAAAGAAAGAAGTAAAAACAACGTTTTTTTCATACTAAGCTCCTTATTTATCGGTGTTTGGATTTATCAGTGATCAAGGTTCGCTTTTTTCCGCCTGTTGTGCCGCTTTTTTTGCCTTGGCTCGGGCGATAGCGGCGGCAACGGCTGCTTTTTTCGGATCAAGTGCGGTCGGATTTTCTTCCGTTTTACGGGTGTCATCCGTATTTTCAATCGCGTTATCCGTTAAGTTTGTATCTAACGCAGTTTCAGTCTGTTGTGCATCGTTATTCGATGGTTCCGCCTGTTGCGCCGCTTTTTTTGCTTTCGCTCGTGCGATAGCGGCGGCTACCGCAGCTTTTTTCGGATCACTTTCCGTCGGCGCATCCGTTTTTGCCTCATTTTCAGGCGGTGCGCTTTCTTGCTGTTGAGCGGCTTTTTTCGCTTTAGTTCGTTCGATGGCCGCCGCTATAGCGGCTTGTTTGGCGTTTGCAATGGCATTAGCAATTTCTTCATTTTTTTCGACCGCACTTTCCGGCGTAGCAGTCGTCGGTTCCGCTTGTTGACGAGCCAAACGACGGGCTTTACGCTGTGCCATAATGTCGCTGTTATCCGGTAAAATCTCACCTTTATCGCCGGTAATTGTTTTAATTTCCGGTTTATCGCCCGCTTTTTTCGCTTTTAAGCGTTCCAATGCGGCTTGCACCGGATCAACGCCTTGTTGTTTCGACATCTCTTCACGACGATTTTCTGCGGCGCGTTGCGCGCGTTCTTTGCGAGCCAGTTCTTCTTTTTCCAAGCGAGCCTGGCGCGCCTCAAAGCGGATTTTGGCTTCTTCCGCTTTTCGCGCCTTTTCTTCGGCATCCCAAATTTTAGCTTTTTCCTGACGGAAATACTGAATTAACGGTATATGGCTCGGACAAACATAAGCGCATAACCCGCATTCGATACAATCCATTAAATTATATTGTTGTGATTTTTCATGATCCTCGCTGCGTGCGAACCAATATAGTTGTTGCGGCATCAAATGCACCGGGCAAGCGTCGGAGCAAGCGGAACAACGAATACAGGATTGTTCCGGCGGAGGGGGCGCATATTCAAAATGATCGGGTGCCAGTAAGCAGTTGGTTAATTTGTTAACTGCCGCATGGAGATCGGGCAACGCCAACCCCATCATCGGTCCGCCGAGATAAACGGGTAAACGGTCATCATATTGATAACCGGCGTGTTCCAATAAAAAGGAAATCGGCGTACCGAAACGTACCCATTGGTTGCCTTTATGCACAATTTTATCGCCGGTTAACGTCACCACGCGTTCAATCAGCGGTTCATCGTCCACAACGGCGCGTTTTATGGCAAATGCGGTTCCCACGTTTTGCATTAATACGCCGATACTGGAGGAACGTTGACCGCTCGGCACTTCCATGCCGGTCAACACTTGAATCAGTTGTTTTGCCGCACCGGAAGGGTATTTGGTCGGAATAACACGGATTTCAATATCATTAGCGCCGTGCAATGCCTGACGTAAGGCTTCCGCCGCTTCAGGTTTATTGTCTTCAATGGCGATTACGACTTTTTCCGGACGCAGAATATAGCGTAAAATTCGTGTGCCTTCGATAATTTCATCGGGATAATCGCGCATTAAGCGATCATCACAAGTAATATAGGGTTCGCATTCCGCGCCGTTAATAATCAATAATTTGACTAATTTTTCCGCCGCTTGAATTTTAGCCGCGGTAGGGAAAGCCGCCCCCCCCAAACCGGCAATGCCCGCCTGATAAATTTTTTCGATAAGTTGTTCCGGCGTTTGACTGAGAAAATCGTCGATCGGATTTTGTTCGCGCCATTGATCGCGTCCGTCGGCGTGAATATGAACGGTCAATTCCGCTAAACCGGAAGGATGGGCGGCGACATAAGGCGCAATTGCGATAACCCTGCCGGAAGTCGGCGCATGTACCGGCAATTCGCGCAAACCGTCACCTTCCGTTAAGGGCTGACCTTTTAATACGCGATCACCGACATTGACCAAAATATTCCCTGCATTACCCGCATGTTGTTTCACCGGAACAAAAAATTGTTTCGGTAACGGTGTGCGACGAATAGGTGTTTGATTGGATTGGGACTTCATTTCCGGCGGATGAATGCCGCCGTCAAAATCCCATAATTTGCCTGAATTAAAACGGGTTAATACATCGGTCATTTATTTCCCCACCACAATTTTTTTCTGCGTTTCGGTGGTGTTCACCACAGGAATAACTAATTTAGGATCAACTTGGGGAGCGTTAAATTTCCAATCCCAGTTATCAATATTTCTTGTTACTTTAATCATGGAAATACAATCGGTCGGACAAGGCGCAACGCAAAGTTCGCAACCGGTACAAAGGTCGGCAATAACGGTGTGCATTGCTTTATTGGTGCCGATAATGGCATCTACCGGACAAGCCTGAATACATTTGGTACAGCCGATACACATATCTTCGCGGATAAACGCCACTATCGGCGTCGGATCTTCGGCAAAATCTGTTGTCGGCGCTTCCACGCCGAGCAGTTCGGCAATTTTGACTACGGTAGCTTGCCCGCCGGGTACGCATTTGGTAATCACATCACCGTTGGCAATGGCTTCGGCATAGGGTTTGCAACCGGGATAACCGCACTGACCGCATTGGCTTTGCGGCAATACGGCATCGATTTTTTCGACGATCGGATCCGCTTCCACTTTTAATTTAACGGAAGCAAATCCTAAAACCGCACCGAACACCAACGCCAAAACGGCAACCGCCGCCAGCACATAATAAAGCGCGTCCATATTATGCTCTCACTAACCCGCTGAAACCCATGAACGCCAACGACATCAAACCTGCGGTAATCAAGGCAATGGACGCACCGCGAAACGGCAACGGCACATCGGCGGCAGCCAAACGTTCGCGTAAGGCGGCAAATAATACCAACACCAAAGAAAAGCCTAAAGAAGCGCCGAATCCGTAAATGACCGATTGGGTCAGATTATGCGCCGAATTGACGTTTAACAAAGCCACACCGAGCACGGCGCAGTTGGTGGTAATCAAGGGCAGGAAAATGCCGAGCAGCCGATAGAGCGTCGGACTGGTTTTAT
>JBHBXR010000145.1:0-13047 GCA_041795785.1 Mesocricetibacter sp. | reverse complement strand
TGGGAATTGTTTAATGATCCTTTTTATGAACAGATAGAGAATTACAAAAACTGTATAATAGATTATTGCCTAATTAAAGATGATACACCTCATCAGGGGAAGCGTTCGCATAAGGATGCCATACTGTTTGCGATGCTTAAAGTTATAGAACGGTATATCAATACTGGTATGCGTTCTGGGAAACACCGCATACATCGGGATATGGTATAGTAGACAAAATTAAACGAAGTCTTTAATTCCGGTTAAAAAGTAAGCTCTTAGAAAGCTTTTTGACTAAATGACTAAATTTTAGTCATTTAATATGGTGCCCGAGGCCAGACTTGAACTGGCACGCCTCGAAAGGCGAGGGATTTTAAATCCCTTGCGTCTACCGATTCCGCCACTCGGGCATATTGATATGAAAAATTGGAGCGGGAAACGAGGCTCGAACTCGCGACCCCGACCTTGGCAAGGTCGTGCTCTACCAACTGAGCTATTCCCGCTTATTTGAGTGATAAATCAGTGTTGTTTAACAACGCGTTGCATTTTACTGATTTCTCTTTGTTAGTCAAACGAAAATTCTAATTTTGCAATTAATTGCTTAAAAACGAGGCGATCTTGAAAACAATGAAAATTTCGACCGCACTTTTATGACAATCTAACTTTTGATGGGTTAAGGCTCCAGTTCATCCAATAAACTGCCTTTTGCGGCTTTCAAATATTGCCACATCGACCAAACCGTTAAGATTGCCGCCACATAAAGTAAAATGATGCCTGCGGTTTCCATCCACGGATGATAACGCCATAATAAACCGCCTAGTGCCAACATTTGTGCCGTCGTTTTAATTTTTCCCATCCATGAAACCGCAACGGTTGTGCGACTGCCGATTTCCGCCATCCATTCACGCAGCGCCGAAATAATAATTTCGCGAGAAATCATAATGATAGCGGGGATTGTTACCCACCATGAATGTTGATATTCCACCACTAACACTAATGCGGCGGCGACAATGACTTTATCCGCCACAGGGTCTAAAAAGGCGCCGAAACGGGTAGTTTGTTTCCATTTGCGGGCTAAGTAACCGTCCAGCCAATCGGTAATGGAGGCGATAAAAAAAATCAAGGTGGTGGCAAAAGGTGACCAAGTGAAAGGCAAGTAGAAACAAATAATGAAGAACGGAATGAGCGCCACTCTGAATAAAGTTAAAAACGTGGGAATATTGAGTTTCATAAAAGTCACTGGTCTATAACTGAGATTGGCTTATTTTAAAGCATATTAGGTATTTTGAGAATTAATATTTAACCGATTTATTTTATGGTTATTACGGTAAAACACGTTTTTTTCCGACCGCACTTTTACGGCATTTTTAATGTTTTAGCGCTTCGAAAATTTTCTCTGCCAATGCAAGTGAAATCCCCGGTACGGAAGCAATTTCATCTAAGGTTGCGTTTTTAACGCCTTGCATACCGCCGAGATATTTAAGCAATGCCTGACGGCGTTTGGCGCCTACGCCTTCAATGGTTTCCAACCCGCTTTGAGTAAAGGCTTTTTGTCGTTTTTTGCGATGCCCGCTGATGGCGTGATGATGACTTTCGTCGCGAATATGTTGAATCAGGTGCAACGCCAAATCATCGGGCGGCAGATTAATTTCGCGATCCTGTTTGCTGATAATCAGAGTTTCCAACCCCGCTTTACGATCTACGCCTTTTGCTACGCCGATTAAGTGCGGTCGGTTTTTGTTCCATTTTACATTTAACCCTTCAAACACTTGTAGCGCCCGATTTAGCTGCCCTTTACCGCCGTCAATAAAAATCACATCGGGAATTTTTTCCGCTTCCAAATCCCGATCATAGCGTTTCAACAAAGCCTGTTCCATCGCCGCATAATCGTCACCGCCGGTAATTCCTTCAATATTAAAGCGACGATAATCGGCTTTTAGCGGACCGTCCCGATTAAACACCACGCAGGAAGCTATGGTTTGTTCGCCCATGGTATGACTGATGTCAAAACATTCCATACGGCGGATATGTTCAATGCCCAATAATTGTTGCAAAGCCTGATAGCGTTCCTGTATGAGAGAGGCTTGTTTGAGCTGGGTTATCAACGCCGCTTTGGCATTCATTTGTGCCAATTGCAAGTACTTGCTTTTGTTACCTTTTGC
Organism: Mesocricetibacter sp.; assembly: GCA_041795785.1. GTDB lineage: Bacteria > Pseudomonadota > Gammaproteobacteria > Enterobacterales > Pasteurellaceae > CAJPST01. The sequence continues at coordinate 10,906 of JBHBXR010000145.1, read as the reverse complement.
ATTGTCCTGAATCGTCACCGAGCGTCCCGCTTGTTCCGTCAACAGAGTTTCCAATTCGCTTTTTTCCGCCAATTTATGATCGACGATAATGCTGTTCGGAATGCTGCGCCCTTGATGTCCTTGCAGATAAAATTGTCCGACGAAGGTTTCGGTCAGTTCGGATAAATCCGTATTAGCGGGCACCTTAGGAAAATAGCTGCGGTTACCCAACACTTTGCCTTGGCGAATAAATAAAACTTGCACGCAAGCGATGCCCAATTGATAGGCGATGGAAATAATGTCCATATCATCCAATCGATCATTGGAGACAAATTGTTTTTCCGTTACGGATCGCACCGCCTGAATTTGATCGCGCCAGCGTGCGGCTTCTTCAAAGTTCAGCTGTCGGCTGGCTTGTTCCATTTTACCGATTAAATGATCCAAAACCTGTTGATCTTTGCCTTGTAAAAACAAACGGGCGAAATTCACTTGTTGGGCGTATTCTTCATCCGTCACATAACCCGTTACACAGGGCGCGGAACAACGCCCGATCTGATATTGTAAACAGGGGCGGGAACGGTTGTTATAGACCGAATTTTCACATTGGCGGATAGGAAATAATTTTTGCAGCAAGGATAAGGTTTCCCGTACCGCACCGGCGTGAGGATAAGGCCCGAAATATTCGCCTTGAATCTTTTTGCTGCCACGATAAGAAGTAATACGCGGATGACGTTCTTTGGTCAGTAAAATGTAGGGATAAGATTTGTCGTCGCGTAACAGCACGTTATAACGCGGCTGATAAGTCTTAATATAATTATGTTCGAGCAACAAAGCTTCCGTTTCCGACGAGGTAATCGTGGTTTCAATCCGCGCAATCGAAGCAACTAAGGCTTCGGTTTTTTTACTGCTCAAATTGGCGCGAAAATAACTGGCCAAACGTTTTTTCAAGTCCTTGGCTTTGCCTACATAGATGACATCGCCTTTGACGTCAAACATACGGTAAACGCCGGGATCGTGCGTGACATCTGCGAGAAATTTTTTTGCGTCGAACATAGAATAAATTGAAACGGCGGAGCAAATTAAAATGACCCCGCCGGGTGGTTTATTTGAAAAAATTATTTAATACCGAACCGATGTCTTTAGCAAGCTCGCTGTTATTACTTGCTTCAGCCGTTTGACCGGTTTCCGTTTGCGTATTTAAAATACGATCAAATAAATCGTTGATAGAACCTTGCGTTGAATTTTGTGATGCGCTGTTTTGTTCCTGTTCGGCGCCGAATAAGCCGCCTAAAGCGCCACCGATTAAATCGTCCAAACCGAAACCGTTATCTTGTTGTGCCTGCTGTGCGGCACGGGATAAAACATCGGTCGATACGCCGCCTTCACGTCCGTTTGGCGTCAGCATATCAATTAAATTCGGTAATACTTGGGATAAAATATCCTGTGCTTGTGAACTATCAACACCGGCTTGTCTGGCAACGTCAGAAATCGTTTCTTCGCCGAAAACTTCCGTTACCTGTTCGGAACCCATAGGTTGATTATTGCCCGTGCCAATCCAAGATTCCAGCAGTTCGCCCAATCCGCCTTTTTGCAACTGATTGAAAATGCCTTCCATCCCGCCTTGTGATTTCAACAATGAACCCAGTACGTCACTGATAACCGATGAGTTTTGCCCCTGACTTGCTCCGCCTAATGCGTTGCTTAACACCGAACCGATAATTTTGTCTAACATGATTTTTCCTTCTTTCTAAAAAATTACTCTAAAAGCGACCGCACTTTGGCTAAATCTTCCGCCGTATCCACGCCAACCGCCGGCACTTCCAATGCGGGTTCGACATGAATTTTTTCTCCGTACCATAACACACGGAGCTGCTCCAAACTTTCGATTTGTTCCAATGCGGTCGGTTGCCAGCGCACATATTGTTTAATAAAGCCGGCGCGATAAGCATAAATGCCGATATGACGTAAATAATGATCCGACAGTTTAAGCTGCTGTAAAGTGAATGACTGATTTTGCAGTTGTGCGAATTGGTCGCGATCCCAAGGAATCACCGCGCGGGAAAAATACAAAACGTAGCCGTCTTTATCGGTTAATACTTTCACTACATTGGGATTGAATAATTCTTCGGCGTGCTCGATTTTTACTGCCAAACTTGCCATATTTACTTGATATTTCGCTAAATTTTGTGCCACTTGGGAAACAATGAGCGGGGGAATTAACGGCTCGTCTCCTTGAATGTTAACGATAATTTCATCATCGGCGATAGCTAATTTTTCCACTACTTCCGCTAACCGCTCGGTGCCGGAATTATGCTGTGCGGAAGTCATACAAACCTCACCGCCGAATTGGATTACCGCATCCGCTACATCCCGATTATCCGTTGCCACTATCACCCGCTTTGCACCGGACTGTTGCGCTTTCTCCCAAACGTGTCGGATCATCGGTTTGCCGGCGATATCCGCCAATGGTTTGCCCGGTAAACGGGTGGAGGCGTAACGGGCGGGAATAATTACGGTGAAGTCGGTCATTTTATGCTCCTTGTTCTTTCTGTTCGGTTAATGGAACGGCTTGCTCCGCCAATAATACGGGAATGCCCTGATTAATCGGATAGGCAACCTGATCAAACTTACAAATCAAGCGTTCATTGTTTTTATCATATTCCAAACGCCCTTGGCACATAGGGCAAGCCACAATTTCTAATAATCTAGCGTTCATTTTTTATCTCACTTATACGATTTAATAATTGTTGTGCTTTTTCACCGTGAATTTCCGTTTCAACCGGCACATACCACCAGTTCGGTTGCGCAAAGAGCGTACATTTCACCGCGTCTTTTTCAGTCATAAAGAGCGGTCGGTTTTCGGCGAGTTTTGTAAATAATGCGGGGTGATAATGTTGATGATCCTGAAACGCCCGTGTTTCCGACAATTCAATGTTTAACTCTCGTAACATATTGAAAAAACGTTGCGGATTGCCGATACCCGCAATGGCGGAAACTTGGTTGAATTCCGTCAGCAGGCGTTTTTCTTGCGTCAGTAGATTTACGGCATATTTGGGTATCAATTTCATCGTTACATCACAATCCTGACGCGGATGTCCGTTAGCGATGATTAAATCCGCCCCGTTCAAACGGCTCGGCAATTCACGCAGCGGACCGGCAGGCAAGACGAAACCGTTGCCTAAACCTCGCTCCGCATCCATGACGACAATTTCAATATCACGTTGTAATTTATAATGTTGTAAACCGTCGTCGCTGATAATCAGATCACAGGGATGCTGTTGCAACAGCAACTCAATCGCCTGTTGACGATTCGGAGAAATGCACAGCGGAACCTTAGTGCGTTTGGCAATTAATACCGGCTCATCGCCCACTTGTACGGGATCGCTGTCTGCCTTCACGGATAGCGGATAGATTTTGGATTGACCGCCGTAACCGCGGGAAATGACACCGACGGAAAAGCCGCGTTGTTGCAGTTGTTGCACCAACCAAATCACCACCGGCGTTTTGCCGTTGCCGCCGACGGATAAATTGCCGACGACGATAACCGGAACCGGCGCGCGATACGAGGGCAATACGCCACTTTTAAACAGCAATCGGCGTAAGCCACTGACAAGCAGGAAAAGCAGGGAAAAAGGCAACAACAAATAGGTCGACCACGATTTTTTATACCAAAAATTCATTGTTACCCCGATTGATTTAATTAATGACTGAACTGCATCTTATGCAATTGTTTATAAGCGCCGTTTTGCGCCAATAAATCCCGATGGTTACCGCGTTCTTTAATTTCCCCGTGTTCGATGACCAAAATCTCATCGGCTTTTTCAATCGTCGATAAGCGATGAGCAATCACCAAAACGGTGCGATCTTTCTGTAATTCTTCCAACGCCGCCTGAATTGCCCGCTCGGATTCCGTATCCAAGGCGGAAGTGGCTTCATCTAAAATCAGCACCGGCGAATTACGCAATAGCGCCCGCGCAATCGCTAAACGTTGACGTTGTCCGCCCGATAAGCTGGCGCCGTTTTCCCCGATAACCGTATCCAACCCGTTTTCCAGCTTTTCAATAAATTCCATGGCGTGCGCCGCTTTTGCTGCGGCAATAATTTGTTCGCGGCTGTATTTGTCTTGCGCCGCATAAGCGATGTTATTGGCGATGGTATCGTTAAACAAATGCACTTGTTGCGATACCACCGAACATTGCTCGCGTAAATTGGATAAACGGTAATCTTGAATATTTACGCCGTCTAACGTGATTTCGCCCTGATCAATATCGTAAAAACGGGTCAATAAAGCGGCAATAGTGGATTTGCCCGATCCCGAACGACCGACTAAGGCAACGGTTTTCCCGTGCGGAATCTGAAAGGATAAATTACGTAATGCAGGTTCGTCTTTGCCGAAGTAAGTAAAAGTCACATCTTTGAAATCGACGTTCCCTTTGGCACGTTCCACTTGATAAGAACCCTGATCCTTTTCCGTTTCCAAATCCAAAATTTCAAAGAGTGTTTGGCACGCCGCCATACCGCGTTGGAATTGCGCATTCACGTTGGTCAATGATTTTAACGGGCGCATCATTGCCAGCATGGAAGAAAATACGACGGTAAAGGAACCGGCGGTTAGGTTTTGACTGATAATCGTCGGCAGCGTAGCCAAATACAGGACTGCTGCCAACGCCAAGGATGCGATGATTTGTACAATCGGATTGGCAATGCCGTCGGCAATCGCCAATTTCATTCCTTTGCGACGCATATCGTTACTGACATCATTGAAACGCGCTTCTTCCACTTGTTGTCCGCCGAAAGACAAGACCACTTTATGTCCTTTCAGCATTTGTTCCGTCGTTGCCGTTAATGCTCCCATGGAATTTTGCAGATTGCGACTGAGATTGCGGAAACGTTTGGAGACGACGCGGATCAAAACCGCAATAATCGGTCCGATAATAAACAACACGATGGACAGCTGCCAACTGGTAACAATCATAACGCCGAATAAAGAAAGCAGATAAGTGCCTTCCCGTACAATAGTCGTTAATGCGCTTGAAGATGAATTGGCGACCTGTTCGCTGTCATAAGTAACGCGTGACAATAAACGCCCGGTGGAGTTTTGATCAAAAAAGCCGACCGGCATATACATCAAATGCTTAAATAAGCGACGACGCATGATCATCACTACTTTGCCCGATACCCAAGCCAAGCAGTAGCTTGCGATGAAGCTGGTGATGCCGCGTAAAATAATAAATAACACCACCAATACCGCCATTAATTTCAGAAAGCCGTGATCCGCTTTGCCGAAACCGTCGTCCAGCAACGGCTTCAGCATATAAATCAGAGAAGAATCCGCTGCTGCATTCAGCACTAAGGCAACGCCGGCGGCAATTAAGCCGATTTTAAACGGAGAGATGACCGGCCATAATCGTTTGAAGGTTTGTGCGGTGGATAAGTCGCGCTCTTGCATATATTTCCATATTTTGTCGCCAAAAATAATGGGCGCATTGTACCTTTATTTCCTTTAATTATCCAATAATCTATTCGTTCGGCGTGCCGATGAGTTGTTGATACCAAGGGGAAAAATCGGCTCTGGCGGTGCTGACCTCAATATTATCCTCTCGAAATAATAAGGATATTTGCCCTAAAAGCGCCGTGTTATAGACTGCACTTCGGGCTTCGGTTAAACGGCGTACGACATCAGGATGAGGAAAACCCCAAGGGTTCCAACGCCCGCTGGAAATCAACGCAATTTTAGGTTTGAATTTACTGACTAAGCGTGAACCGGTGGACGTTTTACTGCCGTGATGTCCCGTTTGCAACACATCGACTTGTTCAACCAATCGAATAAATGCGTTTTCCGTCGCCACATCCGCATCACCGGTCAGTAATATTTTATATTTTCCGTCATCAACCAACAGCACGCAGGAATCGGGGTTTTCCGCCTGTTCGACCACGGCGGGCGGTGATAACGCAGTGAACGTCAACCCCTGCCAGTGCCATTGCTGTCCCAGATAACAAAAAGTGCGGTCGGTTTTGCCGTAGTTTTTATACGAAGGCGTGATAAGTTCCGCAGCGGGATATGCCTTTAAAATTTCTTTTGCACCGCCGGAATGGTCATTATCGTCGTGACTTAATATCAGCTTATCCAAAATAATCCCTTGCCGTTGCAAATAAGGAATGATTTCCAGTTCCGCCATACTGCCGCCCTGCCACGAAGCGCCCGTATCATACAAAATGCCCCGTCCGTTTTTTACAATTAAAGTGGCGAGACCTTGCCCGATATCAAGAGTTTCCAAACGCCAATCGGCTTCGGTTATATTTTGATAAGCCGTCATGCCGCTATAAGATAGCAACAGGCTTAACCCCAAGCCCGTTAATGTTCGTTGAGTCTGACGAGGTAAATTACGTTCGGTTTTCAAACTCAAATAAGGTTTGCGCAAAATAAATTCGGTCTTTTTCACGCATAGCGGACGATAAACCCATTGCATCACCAATAAAAACGCACCAACCGATAAAACAGTCAGCAACCATGTTTCCGTTTGACTGAGCGTAATCCATTGATGTTGCATATAACTCAACAAATAAGTGATGATCTCGGCTAACCAATCCGCCGCCTGCCATGAATAACAAGCGCCTTGCGTCATAATGGCAAACAGCACCAACGGAACCAATACGAAGCTGAATAAAGGCACGGCAAATAAATTTGCCCAAAAGCCGTAGAGCGAAAAACCGTTAAAAATCAATAATTGAATCGGTGTGAACAGCCACAGCAAACCGAATTGCAAATGAAACAGGCTGAAAATCCACCGCACTTTGGGGGATAACGGCTTGCCGCGCCATAGCAACAAACTTAGCGGAAACACTTGATACCATAAAATCAAACACGCCACCGCACCGACGGATAACCAAAAACTGACGGATAAAATCATGAGCGGATCGCATAGCAATAAAATTGCCACGGCGAGGCGGAACAGTTGCCAAGGGCTATAATACATTCGCCTCAAACGCAGTGCGTAAAGCAAAAACAAAGCAACGATTGCCCGAAAAGTGGGGATCGCCAATCCTGCAAGCTGCGCATAAATTAAAGCCAATCCTAATCCGCATAAAATCGGCAATAAAGGCGTAATTTGAGGCGTAGGCAACAAAATCTGCCCCAGTCTTGCCAACATAAAACCGAATAACATTGCCAATCCGATATGCAAACCGGAAATGGCGATTAAATGCGCCGTATTGGTTTTTTGATAAATCAGCCAAGCTTCTTGCTTTAACCAAGCCCGTTCACCGAAGCCTAACGCCAACAGCAAGCCTTGTTGGGAAAGCGCTTCGGTTTGTTGAACCGCCGCATTCAGCCATTGTTGTCGCCATGAAAAAACAGGCGTTAATCTGACCGCACTTTTAACACTCGCCCATGCGGTAATCCGTTTGGCAAAATACCATTGTTGTCGATCAAAACCGCCGTGATTTAAGCGCGAAGAAATCGGTCTGAGGCGTAACTCGCCGCGCCATCGTTCTCCCGCGCGAACAGTTTCGTTTAAACGCCAACTGAGATAAATCCGCTGTTCCGGCAATTCAGGTTGCAAGCGGGCGCGCACCACTAAGCTTTGATAATCCTGTTGACGAAGGACTTCTTCGATAACAAATTCCGTCGTGATTTTCTGCGGGTATGTCGAAACCTTGTGCGCCAATTCCGATAGTTTCAACGGTTGGCTGTGTGCATAAGCGAATAACAGCAGCATCAACGCACCTTTAATCAAGAAAACGGCAATATCAGGCTTTCTTCGGCATAAAAAAGACAGCAGTAAAAGCGCTGCCGTCAATGAAATAAATTTTATTGACTGCGGGTTTATCAATAAATAATCAGGTAACCAAAGTATGGAAAAAACGCTGAGAATAACTGCGTTTGAAAACCAACCGAGGCTGATATTGTGCATTTTTTATCCGATATATCGTTTTTATTTAGCGTACTATGAAAACTTCATCGGTTTTGTTCAAATCATCCTTCCGAATTTTGGAAGTCAGATCGCAAAATTAAAATTTATTTCACGAAAAAAGCCGAGTTGCGGTAAATTTATTTGCTAATTTTCTTAAGTTCTGTTATTTATATCGCCACTCAAAAATACCCCAAAATTTTTGAGCTATTTGGAAATTAGAAATTATTTTAGGAAATCAACACTTTTCGTTGGTTTTAAGTCTGTCGACGATTAACAAATCTTGTTAAATGGACGTTTTTATTAGGAGAAACAAATGGCTGTAACAAATAAAGCCTCTTTAAGTCTTTTAGCATTGGCTGGTGTTGAACCATATCAGGAAAAAGCAGGCGAAGAATATATGAATGAGAACCAAGTGGCTCATTTCAAAAAAATTTTACAGGCTTGGCGTGATCAAATCGTCGATGAAGCGAGCCGTACCGTTGCGCATATGCAGGATGAAGCCTCTAATTTCCCTGATCCCGCAGATCGCGCTACGCAAGAAGAAGAATTCAGTTTGGAATTGCGCGCCCGTGATCGTGAACGTAAACTAATGAAAAAAATTGAAAATACATTGAAAAAATTAGATACGGGCGATTTCGGCTACTGTGAATCCTGCGGTGTGGAAATCGGTATCCGTCGTTTAGAAGCGCGTCCGACCGCCGATCTTTGCATTGATTGCAAAACCTTAGCGGAAGTGCGTGAAAAACAAATGGGCGGTTGATTCCCTGTTAAAGAGTATCCGATTGATAAAAAGTGCGGTGAATTTCACCGCACTTTTCTGCTTTTTGTCGTTTTTAATTTTTTATTACCGTTATTACCGTAATTGGAGCCAGTTATTTTAACCTATATTAAAAATCTGTTTAGCAAAAAAGCCAGACAGACGCAGAACAAACCGCTTAACAACGAACGGGCGGCACCGCCGCTTGCCGTCGCGCATTCTCATCCGCTCAAAACAGAAGCGCAGGCTCACCGCTATAACAAACATATTATTAAAGCCAGTCAGGCGGGGATTAATCCGCGTATGATCAGTAAAAACGCCCTTACCGTGGTGGAAAAACTGAATCGTAACGGTTATGAGGCTTACATTGTCGGCGGTTGTTTGCGCGATTTATTATTGGGTAAACACCCGAAAGATTTTGATGTTGCGACAAACGCCCGTCCCGATCAAATTCAAACTATTTTTCAGCGCCAATGCCGTTTGGTCGGACGCCGTTTCCGTTTGGCGCACATTATGTTCGGTCATGATGTCATTGAAGTCGCTACTTTCCGCGCCAATCACGGCGAACAGCATAGCGAAAATTATGCCAAACAAAGCGAACAGGGAATGTTGTTGCGCGATAATGTTTACGGCACCTTAGAACAGGATGCCGAACGTCGCGATTTTACCGTCAACGCCCTTTATTACAGCCCGAAAGACAACACACTACATGACTATTTTAACGGGCTTGAAGATCTGAAAGCGGGTAAACTGCGTTTAATCGGTGACCCCGCCACCCGTTATCAGGAAGATCCGGTACGGATGTTGCGTTCTATCCGTTTCATGGCGAAATTGGATATGTTTTTGGATAAACCGAGCGAAACGCCGATCCGCCAACTGGCGTATTTATTAAAAAATATTCCGCCGGCGCGTTTGTTTGATGAAAGTCTGAAACTGTTGCAAGCGGGGTACGGCGTTAAAACCTATCGTTTGCTGCGTGAATACGGATTGTTTGAACAGCTGTTTCCTGCCTTAATACCGTATTTCACCCCACAGGGCGACAGCTTTGCCGAACGTATGATCTTAACCGCGTTAACTTCCACGGATGAACGGGTGGCGGACAAATTACGCGTTAATCCGGCATTTTTGTTTGCCGCATTTTTCTGGTATCCGCTGCGTGAAAAAGTGGATATTTTAAAAAATGAAGGCGGTTTAAATAATCACGATGCCTATGCTTTGGCGGCCAATGAAATTTTAGATGTTTTTTGCACCGCACTTGCGGCGCCGCGCCGTCATACCGCCGTAATTCGCGATATTTGGTTTTTGCAACTGCAATTGACTAAGCGTAGCGGTAAAGTTCCTGAAAAAACTATGATGCATCCGAAATTCCGTGCGGCGTTTGATTTATTGGTTATGCGGGCGGAAATTGAAGGCGGCGAGGCGATTGAATTGGCGACTTGGTGGCACGAATATCAATTCAGTAATACCGATCAACGTATCGATCTGATGAAAGAACAGGCTAAACTAAATCCGAAACCGAAGAAGAAATTCTACCGTTCGCGTAAACGTAGAAAACCGAAAGCAGTGGAATAACTGAAATATAAAATGATGAAAACTGTTTATATCGCCTTGGGTAGCAATTTGGATACGCCCGTGATGCAATTAAAATCGGCGTTGGCTGCGCTTGCCGAACTGCCTGACAGCAACTTGCTCAAGGTTAGTTCTTTTTATCAAAGCAAACCGCTCGGTCCGCAGGATCAGCCTGACTATGTCAACGCCGTTGCACAGCTCGAAACAAAATTGCAACCCTTGCCATTGTTGGATCAGTTACAACGGATTGAAACGGCGCAGGGGCGTGTACGTTTACGCCGTTGGGGGGAGCGTACACTGGATTTGGATATTCTGCTGTATGAGGATTTAATTTTGCAATCGGAACGCCTTACCGTTCCTCATTATGATATGTGCAACCGTGAATTTGTTATGGTTCCGCTCTATGAAATCAGCCCGAATTTAATCTTTCCCGACGGAAACAAGCTGGAAATCTTGGTAAAACGCTTTATTTTTCATCAAATGGAAATTATTCACTAAAAAATTGAACTCATCAACATAATTATAGTCTATAATGATGAAGCTTAGCTAATGCCGCGCGCGATAAATCACTCTGTAAAAGCGCGATAAATGAAAATTAAAGTTATTGCACATACTGAAAAGCTATTACAAAAAAGCTCGTCTACCTGACGAGCTCTTCTTTAAAATTTATATACTAAGTTATCCTCAT
>JBHBXR010000144.1:0-8622 GCA_041795785.1 Mesocricetibacter sp. | reverse complement strand
GCACAAGCATTAGTAAAATTTCTTGATAATCAATATGTTGAATGTGACGGCAAGGTGAGCAAGTTTGTTGAAGGTATTTGGGGAATCTTCGGTCACGGTAATGTTTTGGGACTGGGGCAAGCACTGGAACAAGACAGCGGTGATTTGATTTTACGTCAGGGACGCAACGAACAAGGTATGGCACACGCCGCTATCGGTTTTGCCAAACAGAATCTGCGTAAAAAAATCTATGCTTGCACTTCTTCCGTCGGTCCTGGCGCAGCGAATATGATTACCGCTGCGGCGACGGCAACTGCCAACCGCATTCCCGTGCTGCTGTTACCGGGCGACACCTTTGCCACCCGTCAGCCGGATCCGGTATTGCAACAAATGGAACAGTTCCACGATTTAACCCTCACCACCAATGACGGTTTCCGCGCCGTGAGCAAATACTGGGATCGCGTTAACCGTCCGGAACAACTGATGACTGCTTGTATTAACGCCATGCGGGTGCTGACCGATCCGGCGGACACCGGTGCGGTGACGATTTGCCTGCCGCAAGACGTACAGGGCGAATCCTATGATTTCCCTGATTATTTCTTACAAAAACGGATTCACCGTATTGAGCGTACGCCGCCGACGGATGAAATGTTGCAAGCCGCATTACAACTTATTCAAACCAAGAAAAAACCGTTGTTGATTTGCGGCGGCGGCGTGCGTTATTCCGAAGCGGCGGAACAACTTAAAGCCTTCGCACAAGCCTTTGATATTCCGTTTGCGGAAACCCAGGCGGGTAAAAGTGCGGTAGTCTCCGATTATTATCTGAATGTGGGCGGCGTAGGCGAGACCGGCTGTTTAAGCGCAAACCTGCTTGCTAAAGAAGCGGATTTGGTTATCGGCGTCGGCACGCGTTATACCGATTTCACCACTTCGTCGAAATGGATTTTCCAAAATCCGGATGTCACCTATCTCAATATCAATGCGGCACGGTTTGATGCGTATAAATTAGACGGCGTACAGGTTACCGCCGATGCGAAAAAAACCCTTGAAAAATTGACCGCACTTTTAGCGCCGACCGGCTATCGCGCCCAATGGGGCGGACGCATCGCCGAAGTCAAACAATTATTTGCCGAAGAACTGCACCGCGTTTATCACGCCACTTATACCGGTAAAGGATTCGTGCCGGAAGTGGATGACCGCTTGGATCGCGAAACCGTGTTTGACGAATTTATCAAGCTTACCGGTTCCTGCATGACCCAATCCCGCGTGCTAGGTATTTTGAACGAAACTTTGGACGATACGGCGGTGATCGTCGGCGCGGCAGGCAGTTTGCCGGGCGATTTGCAACGTACATGGCAATCGAAAGGAACGGATACTTATCACTTGGAATACGGTTATTCCTGTATGGGATATGAAATTAACGCCGCACTGGGCGTGAAAATCGCCCATCCGCAACGTGAAGTATATGCTTTATTAGGTGACGGTTCTTATATGATGCTGCACTCGGAATTGGTGACATCAATTCAAGAGCATAGAAAAATCAATGTCGTGTTGTTTGACAATATGACCAACGGTTGTATCAATAATCTGGAAATCGGACACGGCATGGACAGCTACGGCACGGAATTCCGATTCAGAAACAAAGATACCAATAAACTGGACGGCGGTTTTGTACCGGTGGATTTCGCCATGAATGCGGCGTCTTACGGTTGTAAAACCTATAAAGTCACGACGGAAGAAGAACTTTACGCCGCCCTTGCCGATGCGAAAAAACAAACGGTTTCTACGTTAATTGACGTTAAAGTGTTGCCGAAAACCATGGTGCACGGTTACGGCGATTGGTGGAACGTCGGGCTTGCTTCGGTGTCGGAAAAAGACACCGTGAAGGAAGCCTATGAAGAATTGCGTCAACGCAGAAGCGAAGCCAGACGTTATTAATTTATTCACGGGGGCGGCTGTGTCCGCTCTTAACTTATTCACATTTATAACTTAGTTTTACAGAAGGAAAACATAATGAAAGCGGAAAACGTGAAATTGGGTATTGCCCCTATCGGTTGGACAAATGATGACTTGCCGGAACTCGGTGCGGAAAATACATTTGAACAATGCGTCAGTGAAATGGCATTGGCAGGCTACGTCGGTTGTGAAGTGGGTAACAAATATCCGCGCGATGTCGCCGTATTGAAACACAAATTGGATGTGCGCGGCATTCAAATTTGTAATGCTTGGTTCAGTACTTTCTTTGTGGACGGTAAAAAAGAACAAACTATTAAAGATTTTATCGTACACCGTGATTTCTTACACGCCATGGGCGCCAAAGTGATTGGTTGTTCCGAACAAAGCCGCAGTATTCAAGGCACCACCAAATCCGTGTTCAAAGAAAAACCGGTATTTAATGACGAAGATTGGCAACGTTTGGCGGAAGGTTACAACGAATTGGCAAAACTGGCGGCGGAAAAAGGCATGAAAGTTTGTCTGCACCACCATATGGGTACCGGTATTCAAACGCCGGCGGAAGTGGATCGTTATATGGACGTGGTGAATGATGACGTGTATTTATTGTTCGATTCCGGTCACTTGTATTATTCCGAAGGTTGTCAAAAAGCGATGTTAGGTGTGTTGGAGAAATATATCGACCGTATCATTCACGTTCACTTAAAAGACGTGCGCGATGAAGTAGTGGCGGAAGTGAAAGCCAAAGACCTGAGCTTCTTGGAAGGCGTGAAAAAAGGCACTTTCACCGTGCCGGGCGACGGCGTGATTGATTTTAAACCGATTTTCGACATTTTGGAAAAACACGATTACAAAGGTTGGATGGTTGTTGAAGCGGAACAGGATCCGGCGTTGGCTAATCCTTTCGAGTATGCCTTAAAAGGCCGTAAATATATTAAAGACGTTGCAGGAGTTTAATGATGATTAAAGTAGGCATTATCGGCGCAGGCCGTATCGGTCGCGTTCATTCGGAAAGTATCAGCAAGTATGTAAAAGGCGCTGAAATTAAAGCGATTTCCGACGTGCGCGTAACGGACGAATTAAAAGCATGGGCGCAAGGCATGGGCATTCCTCATGTGTATGAAGATTATAAACAGATTTTGCAGGATCCTGAAATTGACGCCGTATTGGTTTGTTCTTCAACTAACACTCACGCACCGATTTCCATTGAAGCGGCGCGTGCCGGCAAACATATTTTCTGTGAAAAACCGATTGATGCTGATGTCGGTCGCATCAAAGAAGTGTTGGCGGAAGTGGAAAAAGCCGGTGTGAAATTCCAAGTGGGTTTCAACCGTCGTTTCGACCACAACTTTAAAGCCATTAAACAACGCGTTGCCGCAGGCGACATCGGCGAACCGCATATCATCCGCGTTACCTCGCGCGATCCGGATGCACCGCCGATTGAGTATGTAAAAGTATCCGGCGGAATGTTCTTCGATATGACCATCCATGATTTCGATATGATTCGTTACCTTTCCGGCAGCGAAGTGGTGGAAGTGTATGCGGCAGGCGGCGTATTGGTTAATCCGGAAATCGGCAAAGCGGGCGACATTGATACCGCGGTAATCACGTTAAAACTGGCTAACGGCGCCATCGGTGTGATCGATAACAGCCGCAAAGCGGTGTACGGCTACGACCAACGCGCCGAAGTGTTCGGTTCCAAAGGTGCGGTACAAACCCGCAACGACACCGATTCCACCGCGGTATATTCCTGCGAAAGCGGCGTGATTGCGGAGAAACCGAAATACTTCTTCTTAGAACGCTATATGCAGTCTTTCGCTGATGAAATGGCATGCTTTGTGGATTCCGTCGTGAATGACAAGCCGACCTTAGTAAACGGAAATGACGGCTTGCAACCGGTGTTAATCGCATTGGCGGCGAAAAAATCCTTAGATGAAGGCCGTCCGGTGAAAATCAGCGAAGTCGGCTGATGTTCAACTTGTTTAAAATAAAATGATTAAAGTGCGGTCGGAAAAACAGTTAAAATTCCGACCGCACTTTTTATAACGGCGCTTATTTAGAAACACGAATATCTTATGTTGCAATACTTTCTCGAAGAAACCAAGCATTCCGTTTTTGAGCAAAACCGCTTGCCGCAACTGTTTTATCTGTGCAATACAGAAACCATGCGGCAAAACTTTCCGCGCGTCTTACATAAACACGACGATCGTTTGGAAATCGTATTTATCGTCAAGGGCAGCGGCAGTCATTTAATCGGTAACACAAGATACCAAACCAAAGCGGGAGATATTCTGATTTTTAATCGCGGCGTAATACACGACGAAATGGCGGAAGTAAATTCCGATATGGTGGTTTATTGTTGCGGCATTAAAAATTTACAGATCAAAGGAATGGAGGAAAACTGCCTGTTCGATATGTTATCGCCCGCCGTCATTGCCAGCGGCGATAAACGCGAGTTAATTGAGAAAACCTTGGATACCATGTTTTTGTATGTGCGGGATAACCTTGCCGCCGCCAATGAAAACTGCCGTTATTTGTTGGCATCCTTGCTGACCACCATTATCCGTTTGCCGCGAGAAAAAATTAAACCCATTTCTTACAAACGATTGACTTTGGTCGAGCAAGTGAAGCATTACATCGATCAGCATTATCAGGAAGAATTGACTTTGCAGGATATTGCTTTGCGATTTAATGTCAGTCCTTACTATTTGGCGCATTTGTTTAAAGAACAAACCAATTTTTCCCCTATTCAGTATATGATTCGCCGCCGTATCGGTGAGGCGCAGTCTCTCTTAATCAATACCAATCACAGCGTTACCCGCATCGCCTCGTTAGTCGGTTATGACAACGCCAATTATTTCAGTACCTTATTTTCCAAAATGATCGGCATCTCGCCGAGTTCGTATCGCACGTCTTGGATCGGTAAAAACAGCGAATAGCAATATAGTGAAGATGTTTTCACTAATTTGTGAGCCGTTTAACAGAAAATCCGCTTTTTAGCCCTAAAACTTCGCAAGAATATAGAGAAGTGTTGGAATGACTCTTTATATACTGAGCCTGTAATCAAAAAAATAACCAAGGAGTAATTATATGAGTATCAAAATATCCACAGCCCCTTGCTGCTGGGGTGTTGACGATCCGAAAAATCCGTATTTGCCGGATTGGAAACGAGTTCTAAATGAGGCGCACCAAGCAGGTTATAAGGGAATCGAACTGGGACCTTACGGTTATTTACCCATTGATATTCAACAGGTTTCCGAGCATTTAAAGAAAAACGAGCTGTATATCGTTGCAGGTACGATTTTTGACAATTTGGTCGATACGCAAAACCAACCTAAATTAGCGCAACAAGCCCATGATATTTGTCGGTTAATCACCCAATTGCCGCAGGCCCCCGTCGAAGCGGGACAAAAATTCCCGACACCTTATCTGGTGATTATCGATTGGGGACACGACGAACGGGATTATGCCGCCGGACATCCCGAGCGCGCGCCGCGTCTTTGCGCCGAAAAATGGCAACAAATGATGAGTCACGTCAAACAGTTGGCGGAAATTGCAAAAGAATACGGCGTGCGCGCCGTGATTCATCCGCACGCCGGCGGTTATATTGAATTTGCCGATGAAATCGAGCAAACGGTACGCGATATTCCCTATGAATTGGCGGGACTCTGCTTGGATACCGGACACTTATATTATTCCAAAATGGATCCGGCGGCTTATCTGCGTAAATATGCGGCACAAATTGATTATGTGCATTTTAAAGACATCAATTTGGCGAAATATCAGGAAGTGATGAATAAAAAAATCCGCTTTTTCGAAGCCTGCGGCGAGGGGGTAATGTGTCGTATCGGCGAAGGTTGTATCGACTACGGGCAAATACGCACCTTGCTTAGCGACGAATTGAATTATCAGGGTTACATTACGGTGGAACAAGAGCGCGATCCGCGCAATTCGGGTTCCAGTTTGGACGATGTAAAAATCAGTAAAGACAATTTAGCCCGTCTCGGCTTTTAAAAGTGCGGTCGGAAATTACAGCGTTTTTTTACAGGAGAACAAGATTATGCTTTACGGTGAAAAAAGAGTCGAACGCCCTATCCGTTGGGCGATGGTGGGTGGCGGCAAAGGCAGTCAAATCGGTTATATCCACCGCTCCGCCGCATTACGGGATTTCTGTTTTGACTTAGTGGCGGGAGCATTTGATTTGGATGCAGAGCGCGGACGCGCATTCGGCAAAGAACTGCACGTTGCGCCGGAACGCTGCTATGCGGATTATAAAACGATGTTTGCCGAAGAAGCGAAACGGACGGACGGCATTGAAGCAGTGTCTATCGCTACTCCGAACGGCACCCATTTTGAAATCTGCAAAGCAGCGCTAGAAGCGGGTTTACACGTTATATGCGAAAAGCCGCTTTGTTTTACCTATGCGGAAGCGAAAGAATTAGAAGCCTTAGCGCAAAAACATAACCGCGTAGTGGGCGTCACCTATGGTTATTCGGGGCATCAAATGATTGAAGAAGCACGCCGTTTAATCGCCGACGGCGCGTTGGGTGAAATCCGTATCGTGAATATGCAGTTTGCGCACGGTTTTCATAATGTTGCGGTAGAAAATAACGCCGCCAGCACAAAATGGCGCGTGGACCCTAAATTTGCCGGACCGAGTTATGTGTTAGGCGATGTGGGTACGCATCCGCTTTATATTTCCGAAGTGATGTTGCCGCATCTGAAAATTAAACGATTGCTTTGCACCCGTCAGAGCTTCGTGAAAAGTCGCGCGCCGCTGGAAGATAATGCTACCACCTTGATGGAATATGATAACGGCGCGGTGGCGACCCTGTGGTCATCTTGCGTGAACTGCGGTTCTATGCACGGGCAGAAAATCCGCGTGATCGGCGAATTCGCCAGCCTCGAATGGTGGGATGAGCAGCCGAATCAATTGCGTTTTGAAGTGCAGGGCGAACCGGTGCGTATTTTAGAGCGCGGCATGGGATATTTGCACGACAGCGCTCTATGGGAAGACCGAATCGGCGGCGGCCATCCGGAAGGTTTGTTTGAAGCTTGGTCGAATTTATACGCGCGTTTTGCCGTCGCCATAGAAGCCAGAGAGCAAGGCAAAACGGTAGATTTCTGGTATCCGGACATTCATGCCGGCGTAGAAGGCGTACGCTGGGTGGAACATTGCGTTAAATCCGCCGATCTCGGTGGAGTTTGGGTTGATTACGAATAAGGAGAATTATCATGAAGATTGCATTTGATGTTGATGTTTTGGCTAAACAAATGAGCATCAGTGATATGGTGTATCAAGTGGCGGACTGGGGATATAAATATATTGAACAATCGCCGCACCCGCGCATTAACCCGTTTTATAAACATCCGTTGTTTTCACGGGAATGTGAAAAAGAATACCGTACCGCCTTGCAACGCGCCGGTGTGGAGATTTCTTCCTTTATCGTAGTGTACCGCTGGTCGGGTCCGACGGAAGAACAACGTCAGCACGCGGTGGCGAATTGGAAACGGATGATTGAAATCGCCGACAGTATGGACGTGCGCGTCATTAACACCGAGCTGTCCGGTGATCCGCATCAACCCGAAATCTGTAACGGTATGTTGTTCCGTTCCTTGGACGAATTAATGCCGTACTTTGAAAAATACGGTATCCGCTGCGAAATCCAGTCGCATCCTTACGATTTCTGCGAACTGAATAACGAAACCTGCGATATTGTCAAATCCTACCGCACCGATCACCTGAAATATGTGTATTCCTCTCCGCACGGCTTCTTCTATGATAAAGGCAAAGGCGACGTACGGGCGATGTTGGAATATGCGGGCGAAGATTTATCGCACATTCTGTTTGCCGACACCCATAATCACACTATCGACTGCCGTTACATTCTTAACCCGCCGGGTTGTTGCTCGACCATCCACCAACACCTGCCGTTAGGCGAAGGGGAAGTGGATTTCGACGGTATTTTTGAAAGTTTAAGAAAAATGGATTTCGTCAACCGCACTTACAGCGTCGGCGGCGAATCCATCGCCTGCGTCTCGATGTTCGGCTTCCCAGAAAAAATGGCGGTGGAAGCGCCAAAAGCCAGAGAACGCATTGAGAAGGAATTATTGGGCAAATAATACGCTTTATTCTTAAGCGAAAGAAAAACCGAACAACAGAAAGCGTATTTTTTTAAGATACGCTCAGACCGCTGACAAACCCTATACGAGCCGTATAGGGTTGCTTAATCTGAGCCGCTCTGCGACTCTTCCATTCAGCCCCTGCGGGGCTGGGCTTAACGAACCTAGCACGGCTCGTGCTAGGTTATTTACTGGCGGGAAACTTTTCCTAAAAATAACGTAACACTAAAACTCCGCTTCCCGCTCAAAGCACATTACTTCGCCTGTGATCGGATGGCGGATCTGCAAGCTTTGCGCGTGCAGACAAAGACGCGGGGCAAGAGCTTTGGCTTGCGGATGAGCATAAAATTTATCGCCTAAAATCGGATGTCCGAGCGCCAACATATGTAAGCGCAACTGGTGGGAACGTCCGGTAATCGGTGTCAGTTTTACCCTTGTACAATTATGCGGCAGGCGCTCTAACACGGTAAATTGCGTGACCGCCCTTTTACCGCGTTCAAAACAGATTTTTTGCCGCGGGCGGTTTTCCCAATCACAGATCAACGGCAGATTGACCGTGCCGTTGTC
>JBHBXR010000143.1:0-8565 GCA_041795785.1 Mesocricetibacter sp. | reverse complement strand
GTCCTTATGTGACGCAAGTTTCCGCCGCGTTGAGCGCCGTATATGAAGAAGTGCTGATTGTGGCGACGGACGGCACGTTGGCAGCGGATATTCGTCCGCTTATCCGTTTATCGATTTCCGTGTTAGTGGAAAAAGACGGTAAACGCGAGCGCGGCGGGTCGGGTTCGGGCGGACGTTTTGCTTTGGATTGGTTTTTGCAGCCGTATCGGGGAGAAATCCGAGCGGTTTATTTTGCCAAGGAAGCGGTGCGTCAGGCGTTGGTGAATTTGAGTGCGGTTGCCGCACCGGCGGGATTAATGCCGGTCGTGTTAGGCGCGGGTTGGCCGGGTGTGCTATTGCACGAAGCGGTCGGTCACGGCTTGGAAGGGGATTTCAACCGTAAGGAAAGTTCGTTATTTACCGGCAAAATCGGTCAGCTGGTCACCTCGCCGTTATGTACCATTGTGGATGACGGCACTTTACAGGATCGTCGCGGTTCGCTCAGCGTAGATGACGAGGGTGTGCCGAGTCAACGTAATGTATTGATTCAAGACGGTATTTTGCAAGGTTATATGCAGGATAAGATGAACGCCCGTTTAATGGGTGTGGCGCCGACGGGCAACGGGCGCCGTGAGTCTTACGCGCATTTACCGATGCCGCGGATGACCAATACTTATATGTTGGCGGGACAGAGCAAATTTGAGGATCTGATTGCGTCCGTAGAACGGGGTATTTTTGCACCGCACTTTGGCGGCGGTCAGGTGGATATTACGTCGGGTAAATTTACTTTTTCTACTTCGGAAGCTTATTTAATCGAAAAAGGCAAAATCGGCAAACCGGTGAAAGGCGCAACCTTAATCGGCAGCGGTATTGAAGTGATGCAAAACGTTTCTATGGTGGCGGATAGTATGGAACTGGATCCCGGCATCGGCGTGTGCGGTAAAGAAGGGCAAAGCGTACCGGTCGGTATCGGTCAGCCGGCGTTGAAAATTGATAAAATCACGGTGGGCGGAACCAATTAGGTTTTATCGGTATTAAGCGTATAAAAAGTGCGGTGGATTTTTGGCGCGTTTTAAAAACGACGTGAAAATTCACCGCACTTTTGTGTTTAATTGAATTTTTATTCAAAATACTTGATTAATTATTCATTGGGGCATATCCTATCGGTCATCGGATAATTTTAGCTAAGGACAATAAAATGACACAATATACCCGTGCAACCTTCGATCAAGTGATGATTCAAAACTATGCGCCCGCCGGTTTTATTCCGGTGAAAGGAAAGGGTTGTCGCGTTTGGGATCAGGAAGGGCGTGAATATATTGATTTCACCAGCGGAATTGCGGTTAATGCGTTGGGACATTGCCCTGATGAATTGGTGGCGGTATTAAAAGCGCAAGGGGAGACTTTGTGGCATTCAAGCAACTGGTTTACCAGCGAGCCGACGTTGGAGTTGGCATCCAAATTGGTCGCGCATACGTTTGCCGAACGGGTGATGTTTGCCAATTCGGGAGCGGAAGCCAATGAGGCGGCGTTAAAACTGGCGCGTCGTTATGCGGTGGATCATTTCGGTTATCAAAAGTCCAAAATCATTTCGTTTCAACAAAGTTTCCACGGACGTACGTTATTTACCGTCAGCGTCGGCGGACAAGCGAAATATTCCGATGGTTTCGGGCCTAAACCTGCCGATATTGTCCATGTTCCGTTCAATGATTTGAATGCGGTAAAAGCCGTGATTGACGATCATACCTGTGCGGTGATTGTCGAACCGATTCAAGGCGAAAGCGGCGTGTTGCCGGCGGACAAAGCCTTTTTGCAAGGTTTGCGCGAGCTTTGCGATCAGAATAATGCGTTGTTAATTTTTGACGAAGTGCAGACCGGTGTCGGACGTACGGGCCATTTGTATGCTTATATGAAGTACGGTGTGACGCCGGATATTTTAACTTCCGCCAAAGCGCTGGCGAACGGTTTTCCGATTAGCGCAATGCTGACCACAGGCAAAATTGCGGCGAGCTTCAGTCCCGGCGTACACGGCACGACTTTCGGCGGCAATCCGTTGGCTTGCGCAATCGCAGCCAAAGTGATTGATATTATTGCCGAGCCGCAATTTTTAGCCAATGTAAACCGCACTTCCGCAGAATTTATCGCCGAGCTGGAGAAAATCAATCAACAAACCAATCTGTTTAAGCAAATTCGTGGTGAAGGCTTACTCATCGGAGCAGAACTGGTCGAACAATATCGGGGCAAAGCGGCGGAATTCGTTAAAGCCGCTGCGGAAAACGGGTTGATGATTTTAGTGGCGGGACCGAATGTGTTGCGTTTCGCACCGGCATTAAATATTAGTGAAAATGAAATAAAACAAGGGGTTAGCAGATTGCTTAAAACCTTACAACGTTTTTAATCCGTTTTAATCCGTTCCTTGAAGCCGAACATGACGTTCGGCTTTTTTGTTTGCAGGCGGTAAAAGTGCGGTCGTTTTTTTCATTATTTTTCACTGCACTATCAATTTTTTTGATCTGGCTCACTAGTTTCGCTAAACCGTTTTAGTTACAATACGCACATTATTCACACAACACAGGAGAGGCGGATGAATTTCCCTAACATTGCTAAGCAAGTGATTGAAAAATTAGGTGGTAAAGAAAATATTTCAACCCTTGCGCATTGCGCGACACGTTTGCGTTTAACCGTAAATGACGAAAACAAAATCGACAAAAAAGCCATCGAAGACATTGAGGGCGTAAAAGGTCAGTTTTCCACATCGGGTCAATATCAAATTATCTTTGGTTCCGGCACGGTGAATAAGGTTTATGCGGAAATGACCGCTCAGCTTGGTATGGGCGACATGAGTACGGCCGAAGTGGCGGCGGCGGGCAATCAAAAACAAAACCTGTTGCAACGCTTGGTTAAAGGCTTGGCGGATATTTTCGTACCTATTATCCCGGCTATCGTAGCGGGCGGTTTGTTGATGGGTATTCACAGTATGTTGACGGCGAAGGGTTTTTTCGTTGAAGGCAAAAACGTGATTGATATGTATCCGGGCATCGCGGATTTAGTGGATTTTATTAACACTATCGCCAACGCACCGTTCGTTTTCTTACCGGTGTTGTTAGGTTTCTCCGCTACTCGTAAATTCGGCGGCAACCCGTTCCTTGGAGCGGCGCTCGGGATGTTGTTGGTTCACCCGGCGCTTGCTGACGGTTGGAACTATGCGTTAACGCTCGCAAAAGGCGAGATCAAATATTGGAACGTGTTAGGCTTGGAAATTGAACGTGTCGGTTATCAAGGCACGGTAATTCCGACCTTGATTTCTGCATGGGTATTGGCGACGTTGGAAAAAACCTTCCGCAAATTCGTACCGTCCTATTTGGATAACCTTGTCACGCCGATGTGTTCCCTGTTTATCGCAGGTTTCTTGGCATTTACGGTGATAGGACCGTTCGGACGTGAAGCGGGTAGCTTGATTTCTGGCGGTTTAACCTGGTTATATGATACTTTAGGTTTTGTCGGCGGCGCTATTTTCGGTACTTTATACGCACCAATCGTTATCACCGGTATGCACCAAACCTTTATCGCGGTGGAAACCCAATTATTGGCGGATATGGCGAATACCGGCGGTACCTTCATCTTCCCAATCGCCGCAATGTCCAATATTGCACAAGGCGCCGCTTGTTTAGGTGTTGCTTTCGCCTTAAAAGATCCGAAAGTACGCGGTTTGGCGATTCCGTCCGGTATTTCGGCGCTGTTGGGGATCACCGAACCGGCAATGTTCGGGGTGAACTTACGCTATCGTCAGGCTTTCTTAGCGGCGATGCTCGGTTCGGGCTTAGCCAGTGCCTTTATCGCACTCTTTAACGTAAAAGCAATTGCTTTAGGCGCGGCAGGTTTCTTAGGTATTCCTTCCATCAAACCGGACAGCCTTGCGATGTACAGCATCGGTATGCTGATTTCCTTCGGCGTGGCGTTCAGCGTTTCTGTCGTAATGGTAAAAAGAGCGCAGGCAAAAGGTAAAACCGAAGCTTAAACTTTCTAAAACAATGTAAAAAAGCACCGCACTTTTGAAAGTGCGGTGCTTTTTTTGTACATTTTCTTGTTTAGAAATAGGGCTGTTAAATGAATATTTTTTGATGGCTTTATGTTTTTGAAACGGCAACAAGCTCTAATCGGCGGAATAATATAATTTACCGATTTCGATTTTTTGACGACCGTTTTCTTCTCGCCATTTATTGGTATCGCGCAGGGAATAAACGCAGCCGCAATATTCCTGTTGATAGAAACGTTCGCGTTTGCTGATTTCAATCATTCGCTGCGAACCGCCGCCTTTACGCCAGTTGTAATCCCAATACACCACATCGTCATATTTTTCCGCCGCACGGTGACCGCAACCGTTAATTTGATTCATGTCTTTCCAGCGGGAAATTCCCAAACAGCTGGTAAATACCGGAAAACCGTTTTCGTGCGCATATTGCGCCGCTTTTTCAAAGCGCATATCAAAACACATCGTGCAACGGATACCGCGTTCCGGCTCGTCTTCCATTCCTTTGGCGCGATCAAACCAATTCTGACGATCGTAATCAGCATCAATAAACGGAATGCCCCATTTTTCCGCAAAACGGATATTTTCTTCTTTACGAATTAAATATTCTTTTAACGGGTGGATATTCGGGTTATAGAAAAAGATAGTGAAGTCAATGCCCGAGGCGTGAATGGCTTCCATCACTTCCCCCGAACAAGGCGCGCAGCAGGAATGTAACAATAACTTATTATGACCGCCCGGCAAGGTTAATTTCGGACGGACAAAAGGCGCATTGGGATCTTTGCGCACTTTCCGTTTAGGGTTTTTAGGCTGAAAAGCGACCGCACTTTTTTCTGAAGAGTGGATATTTTCTGTTTCCGATAAATTCAGTTCTGTTGTCATAGCGTATTAAAAATAAAGCGTTTAGGATATATAAAAAGGCGCAAGCACGGATGCTTACGCCTTCCGTATTGTATGATGGTTTTAATAAGTCCTGTCCACCGAAAGATAAGCAAGAGAAATCAAAGCGTTTTTATACTCGCTTTCAGGCAGAATGCGGATGACGTCAACGGCTTTTTGCGCTTCCTCTTTGGCGCGTTGCATTGCATAATCCAGTGATTTGTATTGCGTCATTATGGCTAAAATATCATCTAAGGCTTCCAAGTTGCCGCCTTGTTCAATGGTATCGCGAATTAATTGCGCTTGTTCGGCATTACCCGAACGCATTGCGTGTAACAACGGTAATGTCGGTTTGCCCTCGGCTAAATCGTCGCCGATATTTTTACCCAATTCCGCCGCATTGGCGCTGTAATCCAATACATCGTCCACTAATTGAAATGCGGTGCCTAAGTAACGACCGTAATCCTGCAACGCTTTCTCCTGCATTTCATTGGCACCGGCGACAATTGCCGCAGTTTGGGTGGAAACCTCAAATAAGCGTGCGGTTTTACTGTAAATCACCCGCATATAATTTTCTTCCGTCGTATCGGGATCGCGTACGTTCATCAGCTGTTGCACTTCACCTTCCGCAATTACATTGGTGGCTTCCGACATCACTTGCAGAATTTTTAAAGAATTTAATTGTGTCATCAACTGAAACGAGCGGGTATAGATAAAATCCCCTACCAACACGCTCGCCGCATTGCCGAATTCCGCATTGGCGGTCGGGTTGCCGCGACGCAGTTCGGATTCATCCACCACGTCGTCATGTAATAAAGTCGCGGTATGGATAAATTCGATGAAAGCGGCGCAAGTGATATGCTGTTCGCCCTGATAGCCCAACGCCTTCGCCGCCAATGTAGCGATCATCGGACGAATGCGCTTACCGCCGCTGTGAATGATATAAAATCCGAGCTGATTGATTAAAGCCACATCGGAGTTTAACTGGGCTAAAATCTTCTCGTTGACTTTCTGCATATCGTCAGAAATCAATCGCTGGATTGCTTTGATATCCATTAGGTTATTATTCATTTGTTTATTGTTATTGAGGTAGAATTAAAATCATCAAACAAAATTGAATGAATTGTACCTGATTTTCTTCCTATTCTGAAATCAAACCTGTTCCTTTTGATAAATTTTTTATTTTCTTGCGAAGAAAGGCTTGCTATCAGGATAAATTTTCCGTAGAATTTGCGACCTATTTATATGAATTTTGACGTGCTAAGTGAACTAAACATAAAGCACAATGATAGCGGAGTATTTATGTACGCAGTTTTCCAAAGTGGCGGTAAACAACACCGTGTAAGCGAAGGTCAGGTTGTTCGTTTAGAAAAACTTGAAAAAGCAACCGGTGAAACGGTTGAATTCGATTCAGTGTTGATGGTCGTTAACGGTGAAGATGTTAAAATTGGCACCCCGGTAGTTTCCGGCGGTAAAGTAGTGGCTGAAGTGGTTGCGCACGGTCGTGGCGAGAAAGTTAAAATCGTTAAGTTCCGTCGTCGTAAACACAGCCGTAAACAGCAAGGTCATCGTCAGTGGTTCACGGAAGTGAAAATCACTGGGATTCAAGCATAATTTCAGAGGAGATCAAGTAGATGGCAACTAAAAAAGCTGGTGGTTCAACTCGTAACGGTCGTGATTCTGAAGCTAAACGCCTTGGTGTTAAACGTTTCGGTGGTGAATCCGTATTAGCAGGCAGCATTATCGTTCGTCAACGTGGTACCAAATTCCACGCAGGCAACAATGTCGGTATGGGACGCGACCACACTTTATTCGCAACAGCTGACGGTAAAGTGAAATTTGAAGTGAAAGGCGAGAAAAGCCGTAAATACGTTAGTATCGTAACCGAATAAATTCGTTTCATTTCAAACCGTAAGAATTAAAATGCCCCACAATCTTGTGGGGTTTTTTATTATATCTGCATTTAATGCGCATCCTGAAAAGTCTTTAATATTTATGAATCAACAACCTGTCATCGGTTTTTTCCTTGCGCTCATTGCCGCGGCGATGTGGGGCGCGTTACCTATTGCGTTACAACAAGTATTGCAGGTGATGGATTCGCAAACCGCGGTATGGTATCGTTTTTCAGTTGCGGCATTCGGTGTATTTATTGTGTTGGCAACAACAAAAACGCTGCCAAAACTGACCGCACTTCACCGTCGTTATTGGTGGTTGATGTTGTTAGGAGTGGTGGGATTATCGCTGAATTTCTTTCTATATAATGTCGCGCTGAATTATATTCCGGCGACCACCAGTCAGGTGCTTAGCCCGCTTTCTTCCTTTGTTATGCTGTTTACCGGTGTGCTATTGTTTAAAGAAAAAATCGGCAAACATCAAAAAATCGGTTTAATTATTCTGATTATCGGTTTAATTTTATTTTTTAATGATCGTTTTGCCGATTTTTTACAGCCAAATACGTATTTAAAAGGTGTGGTTATTGCATTATCGGCAGGCGTAATTTGGGTGGCTTACGGTGTCGCACAGAAAATGTTGCTGACTAAATTCAGTTCGCAACAGGTGTTGTTAATGATTTATATTGGTTGTACTATCGTATTTACGCCTTTTGCTACCGTCTCTCAAATTATTCGGTTGGATGTTTTCCAATTCGGTAGTTTAATCTTCTGCTGCGTAAATACGTTAATTGCATACGGTGCTTACGCTGAAGCGTTGAATCGTTGGGATGTATCCAAAGTCAGCGCAATGATGACTCAGATTCCGGTATTTACTATTATTTTCTCGGAACTTTTAACCCGCATCGTACCGCAACGTTTCAATGTAGAAGAACTCAATCCGATAAGTTATATCGGCGCGGTTGTAGTGGTATCGGGTGCTTTATTTTCAGCCATCGGGCATAAATTTTCTCGCAGATAGGAATAAATAATGAAACAACAACCTTTATTGGGGTTCATGTTCGCCTTGATTACGGCAATGGCTTGGGGATCGCTGCCCGTTGCGTTAAAACAGGTTATCAGCGTAATGAATACGCAAACGATAGTTTGGTATCGCTTTATGGTCGCGTCTGTGGCATTAATTCTGTTATTGGGCATGACGAAAAAATTACCTAAACTGTCCCAGCTCAGCATACATTACCGCCGTTTGGCGCTTATCGGCGTGTTAGGCTTGGCGGGCAATTTCTTTTTGTTTAATTCTTCGCTGAATTATATCGAACCTTCCGTTGCGCAAATTTTTATTCATCTTTCTTCATTTACGATGTTATTGTGCGGCGTTGTGGTTTTTAAAGAAAAATTGGGTTTACACCAAAAAATCGGCTTGGCGGTACTCATTTTCGGATTGGGCTTGTTTTTCAATGATCGTTTTGATGTTTTATTTGAGTTCAACCTGTATTCCGTCGGTGTCATGTTAAGTATCACTGCCTCACTGGTTTGGGTCGCTTACGGGATGGCACAAAAATTGATGTTACGTCAATTCAGTTCACAACAAATTTTGATGATGATGTATATCGGTTGCGCGCTGGTTTTTATGCCTTTTGCCGAATTTTCGCAAGTGCAAAACCTTAACGGTATTGCATTTGCGTGCTTTATTTATTGTTGTTTAAATACGTTAATCGGCTATGGTGCCTATGCCGAAGCGTTAAACCGTTGGGATGTGTCGAAAGTCAGCGTAGTCATTACTCAGGT
>JBHBXR010000142.1:0-10016 GCA_041795785.1 Mesocricetibacter sp. | reverse complement strand
CCACTTTGGCGGATGCTTACAGTTTGATTTTTTCAGGTGTGACTACCGACGGCTTCAGCCTGCATCAATTAACCGCATCCATTGACGGCATCACCCAAGCCACTCCCTTGGATGCGTTAAAAACCGGGGCTAAAAACAGCGAATATTCGTTAAGTAATATCAGTATTTCGCCGATTTTCTCCGCTGTTTTGCCTTTAGGCGACCGTGAATTGTTGGAAGGTATCGGTTGGACGCAGGTGAATATTGCCTTTTTATTAGGCGGATTATTGTTGGTTTGGAAAAAAATCATCCATTGGCAAATTCCGCTCGCTTTTTTGACCGCACTTTCCGTCATCAGCTTCTTCGCTTGGTTTACGCCTTTCGGCGCGTCGCCGCTTTGGCATTTATTCAGCGGTGCGGCAATGTTCGGCGCATTCTTTATTGCTACGGATCCCGTCACGGCATCCATTACGCCGCAAGGCAAATTGGTTTTCGGCGCCTTAACGGGCGCTTTAGTCGGCATAATCCGCATTTACGGCAATTATCCCGATGCGGTGGCGTTCGCCGTGTTGTTAGGCAATATTTGCGTGCCGTTAATCGATCACTACACCCGACCGCGCGTGTCGGGACATAACAAATAAGGCGGTGGATAAGTATGTTTAAAACCGTTTCCAAATACGGCTTGTTATTAGCATTCGTTGCGCTACTTTGTACCGCCCTTTCCGGCGGGATCTATTTCCTGACCAAAGATAAAATCGATCAAGCGGTGGCGAAACAACAAAGGGAACTGTTACTGCAAGTGATTCCGCAGACATATTTCGATAACGATTTATTAAACAGCTGCGTGAAAACCGACAATCCGCAAATCCCAAAAGTTTATTTAGCCAAAAAAGATCAAGAGGTTACCGCTTATGCGTTTGAAACCGTCGCGCCGGACGGTTATTCGGGTAACATTTATTTATTGGTCGGCTTAACGCCGCAAGGCGAAGTGCTCGGCGTGCGGACGATCGCCCATAAAGAAACGCCGGGCTTGGGCGATAAAATCGAATTACGTATTTCCGACTGGATTTTGTCTTTTAATCATCAACAAATTACGCAAGAAAACTTAGCCGATTGGGCAGTGAAGAAAGACGGCGGTAAATTCGATCAGTTCGCCGGTGCAACTATTACGCCGCGCGCCGTTGTTAATCAAGTAAAACGTGCGGCATTATTGATGTTGCAGCAGAAATCATTGCCGACGCAATCTTGCTCCGACATTGTGGAAAAATAAGGATAAACATGAGCGAAAATATAATCACAGAAAACACGGAAAAAACCGACCGCACTTTAGCGGAGGATATTATCGACGTCACGCCTTCGCAAAGGGCGGAAAAAAGCGTTTGGCGTGATTTGCTGTCGCAAGGTTTATGGCGTAACAACCCGGCTGTTGTGCAGTTATTAGGCTTGTGTCCGTTATTGGCGGTATCCAATTCCGTGACCAATGCGTTAGGTTTGGGACTGGCGACCTTGTTGGTGTTGGTTTGTACCAATGCGATGGTATCGCTGTTCCGCCATCAAATTCCGCATGAAATCCGTATTCCTGTTTATGTGATGATTATCGCCTCCACCGTTACCGTGGTGCAATTATTGATGAACGCTTATACTTACAGCCTTTATCAATCCTTAGGCATTTTTATTCCGCTTATCGTCACCAACTGTATTGTGATCGGGCGGGCGGAAGCCTTTGCCTCGAAAAACCCGTTGCTGCATTCCATGTTCGACGGTTTCGCCATGGGGCTAGGCATGACGCTGAGTTTATTTGCCTTAGGCGCGCTGCGTGAAATCTTCGGCAACGGAACCTTATTTGAGGGATTGGATCAGCTGCTCGGCGATTGGGCGAAAAGTCTGCGCATCGAATTTTTCCACAGTGACAGTAATCTGCTGCTTGCCATTCTGCCGCCGGGGGCGTTTTTAGGCTTAGGGCTGATTTTGGCATTAAAAAATATGATTGATAACCGTAATAAATGAATAAACAAAAACGTATTGAAATCTTAACCCGCCTGCGCGCTCAAAATCCACAGCCGACCACGGAGTTGAATTTTAACTCGCCTTTTGAGTTATTAATCGCCGTTATTTTATCCGCTCAAGCAACGGACAAAGGCGTTAATAAAGCGACGGATAAACTGTTCTCCGTCGCCAACACGCCGCAAGCCGTCTTGGATTTAGGCGTAGAAGGCTTAAAAGAATATATCAAAACCATCGGGCTGTATAACAGCAAGGCGGAAAATATTATTAAAACCTGCCGTGATTTGATTGAAAAACATAACGGTGAAATTCCGCAAACCCGCGAAGCGCTGGAAGCCTTGGCGGGTGTCGGGCGTAAAACTGCCAATGTGGTGTTAAACACCGCCTTCGGACAACCGACTATTGCCGTGGATACCCATATTTTCCGCGTATCCAACCGCACTAATTTTGCTCCCGGTAAAGACGTCGTCAAAGTGGAAGAAAAACTGCTCAAGGTGGTGCCGGACGAATTCAAGGTGAATGTTCATCACTGGCTGCTCCTGCACGGTCGCTATACCTGTATCGCCCGTAAACCGCGCTGCGGTTCTTGCGTGATTGAAGATCTCTGCGAGTTTAAAGAGAAGACGGAATTTTAGCTTTCAACCCAAAGTGCGGTTAAATTTGAACGCGTTTTGAAAACGGCGTAAAAAGTGACCGCACTTTTAAAATTAATGCCGTCAGGCAAATAGAAAATTAAATTGTAATAAAAACAAAAACGGAAAAAACTGAAAATGTCAAAACAACCTCAACGCCAAACTTGGTCCAGTAAACTTACTTATATTATGACCGTTGCCGGTGCAACCGTCGGTTTCGGCGCAACTTGGCGCTTCCCTTACCTTGTCGGTGAAAACGGCGGCGGCGCTTATGTGCTGCTCTTTTGTTTAGCCATGTTCTTAATCGGTATTCCGATGATATTGGTAGAAAACGTAATCGGGCGACGTTTGCGGGTCAATTCCATTGACTCCTTCGGCGACAGATTACAGGATAAAAATATTTCCAAATACTGGAAAATTGTCGGCTATATGGGACTGCTCGGTGCCTTCGGCATTATGGCATATTATATGGTGCTGGGCGGCTGGGTGATGAACTATATCGTTAATCTGCTAAGCGGCGGATTGGATATTTCCTCCCCGATTACCAAAGAGACCGCTAAGGATTTTTATGATTTAAGCATCACCAACAGCCCGCTGCAAATCGGTCTTTATACTTTCCTTTTTGTCGTGGTTAACTACATTATTCTAGCCAAAGGTATTATCGGCGGTATTGAACGTTCGGTGAAGTTTTTGATGCCGTTGCTGTTTATCTTCCTTATCGGTATGGTTATCCGTAATATCACCCTGCCCGGTGCAATGGAAGGCATTATTTATTACCTGAAACCCGATTTTTCCAAAATCACGCCGCAACTGTTTATTATGGTGCTCGGTCAGGTATTCTTCGCTTTAAGCCTCGGCTTCGGCGTGTTGATTACCCTTTCCAGTTATTTAAGTAAAGAAGAAGATCTGATCCAAACCGCCGTGATCACCGGTTTTACCAACACCATCATTGCCGTTCTCGCCGGCTTTATGATTTTTCCTTCCCTATTCAGTTTCGGTATCGCACCGAATGCCGGCCCGACGTTAGTGTTCCAAAGTCTGCCGATTGTATTTTCCCATTTATGGGCGGGAACATTTTTCGCCGTTATTTTCTTCGGCTTATTGCTCATCGCGGCGCTAACCACATCTATTACCATTTATGAAGTCATTATCACTGCGTTGCAGGAAAAACTCAAAATGCGTCGCAGTAAAGCCATTGCGCTGACGTTAGGCGGTATTTTCATTTTCGGCAATATTCCGGCGATTTTAAGTGACAATGTGCTCAAAGACATAACTTTTTTCGGCAAGAGTATTTTTGATGCTTTTGATTACATCAGCGGAAATATTCTGTTTTTATTGACCGCACTTGGTTGTGCCGTATTTGTCGGATTCGTTTTAAAGGATCAAGCCAAACAAGAGCTTTCTCCGACACCGGATTCCACGTTCACCAAAATCTGGTTTAACTATGTGAAATTTGTTGTTCCACTGATTATCGTGGTGATTTTTGTCAGTAATTTGGTGTAACGCCATTCTGAAAAGAATAAAATTAACCCTGTACGTTTTTCCGTGCAGGGTTAATATTTTTAATTGCTATAAGTCATCATCTAAAAACAACGGTCCCAACGTATTTTTCGGCAAGGCAAACCGTTCGGGATAACTGACATCCACCAAATACAGTCCCTCCGGTCTTGCCGTCGGTGCGGCTAAAGTGCGATCTTTCTGCGTCAACAGCCACCCTATCCATTCCGCCGGCTGATTGCCGCATCCCACCTCCAACAAACTGCCGACGATGTTGCGCACCATATGATGAACAAAGGCATTTGCCTGAATATCAACGATAATATAATCCCCTTTTCTGACCACATTCAGATGATGCACATTGCGCCAAGGTGTATTGGATTGGCATTGCGCCGCACGAAAAGATGAAAAATCATTTTCCCCCAATAAATATTGTCCCGCTCGGTGCATTAATTGATGATCAAGCGCTAAATAAGTATGGGTCACGCCATAAGGCAAAATGGCGGAACGCAACTTGTTGCTGTATAAAATATAGCGGTAACGGCGCGCCGTTGCACTGAAACGGGCGTGAAAGTCATCATCCGTCTGCACCGCCCATTTTACTGCAATATCATCGGGTAAATTGGCGTTGACGCCGAATTCCCAAGCTTTGTCCGGACGTTGCGCCTGCGTTTCAAAATGGATCACTTGTCCTGTTGCGTGAACGCCCGAATCAGTACGTCCCGCACAGAATATATGAATTTCCTCATTGGCGACAACGGAAACGGCGCGTTCCAGTTCTTGTTGTACGCTGGCAACGTTATCCTGTCTTTGCCAGCCGAAATAATTTTTTCCGTTATATTCGATACCTAAAGCAATTTTCGTCATATAAATAAATGTGGTCATTAAAAAGTGCGGTCGATTTTAGCCTAGTTTTACAAAAAATACAGATTTTTAAATAAAAAAGACCGACAACTCAGGCTGTCGGTCGAAAAAGACATTAGTATATATTTGTTATTAGAATAAGGATTAGAACATAATGCGGGTACCTAAACCGATACGGCTGGCATCAGCAATTCTCGTTCCGTTTTGTTTAATATGCGCTTTACCGCCTTCAAGGTAAATCACGACATGTTTGTTGAATTTATGATCAACCCCAAGCACCCAGCCTTTCGCTTTGCCGTTTGCTTCGCCGGTATTTTTACCCGTACCCCACAAATATGCGCCATAGATGGCATTAGAGGATGTCACGTCCACTTTAAAGCCTAAATCAAAACGGTCGATTTTTTCGTATCTGCCGACACCGGTAACGCCGTCACCTACACTGTGTTTGAAGTTATAATCTTTTTTACCTGCCGGCGATTTACCGTTAGCCCAGTCCAAACCGATGCTGACCGCTTTATATTTCACATCAAAACCGACCCCCGTCATTTTTTGTTTATAATCATCCGCAGTGGTGTTTCCTTTTTTGACTTCAACATAGCCGGAGCCGAATCTCACCGCCACGTCACCCCATTGTCCGTCATAAAACGCACCGACGCCAAAACCTTGACCGGCATCCGCTTTGGTTTTATCCGCCGTACCGAAGTAATAGTCTGCCGCAAAACGGAAACCGGCAAATTTATTTGACATAAAGTGAGCCGCTTTAGGTGCGGAATCATGCAGAACGTTACCGCCCATTTCCCATGAGTAGTTTGCTTTTGGAATATGGTCACCTAATGTTAATTGACGACCGAAAGTCAACGAACCCACATCCTTATGGGCAAATCCCCCGAATAAACGCTGGGTTTTAATACCATCGCCAACCGTGCCGTTTGAAGTAAAACGAATCTCAACCGCTCCTAACGCAGTAAAACCGCCGCCAAGTTCTTGATATGCGCGAACACGCACACGAGAACCGCGGTCAACCAAGTCGGTGCGTTTATCTTTAAGATTTACAATCTCCAATGCCGCACGACCGTCCAAATCGATTTTTGTGCCTTCATTCTGATAAATAACAGCCGCATTCGCTGAAGTTGCTG
Organism: Mesocricetibacter sp.; assembly: GCA_041795785.1. Classification (GTDB taxonomy): domain Bacteria; phylum Pseudomonadota; class Gammaproteobacteria; order Enterobacterales; family Pasteurellaceae; genus CAJPST01. The sequence continues at coordinate 3,904 of JBHBXR010000142.1, read as the reverse complement.
CCATTGCTGTTACTGCTAGTGCGATAAGTGTCTTTTTCATATTGGTCACCTTTTAATTTTAGTTTTAACAAAAACGATGGGAATAATTCCATCAGCATCAAGGAGTTTTACGCCACTTTTCAAAATTTAATGGTGTTTTCCTTAATTTCTGTGCTAAAAGTAATGGAAGTTAATATTAATGTCAACTCGGTAAGAAATCTTTTGTCTTTTTAATATTTATTAAAAATCAACTAGTTATAAAAATTTAACTTATTTTTCATCACTCTAAAAGTGTTATTTTGATCACATTTTTAATATTTATTTGGAGTGAAATTTCAATGGTAAATTTTTCAAAATATTGATTTTAATTAAAAAATTATGAAGCCGTAAATTTTACCGGTTGTTTTTAAACAGGTTTTCAGTTTTTGGGAAAAGTTCATTTCATTTTTGTGATTTAGATCACAGAGTTAAAAATTGTTTCAATAAATAAGTGAAAAATATCGTGCCGATTTAGCGCTTTTTAAAATGGAGTTTTACTCACCACTCTATCAATCCGGCGGTTAGAAATAAAAAAATGTGCTCGAAAAGAACACATTTTTAGCTAATAGATTAGGATATTATGCGGAGATGTACCGTAATTTCTTCACGATCATGATACAGGTGTTTGGCTTGCAGACGGAATTTTATACCTTGCGTCGTCAATTCGCCCGCCAATTTTTGCAAACATTGTTGTACTTCGTTGTATCGCTTTTTCATCGGTAATTTGAGATTAAAAACGGTTTCGCGACACCAACCGTTAAGCAGCCATTTTGCGATGAGAGAGGTTATTCTGCCGGGTTGCTCCACCATATCGCACACCAGCCAATCTATTTTCTTACGCTTCGGTGGTTGAAATTTAAAACCGTCTTCCGCACAATGTTCAATACGTCCCGTGTCATGCAAGCTTGCCGCCATTTTGCCGTGATCCACCGCATAGACGAATAAACCCCGTTTAACCAATTGATAGGTCCAACCGCCGGGACAAGCGCCTAAATCCACCGCCAACATAGTTTCATTTAAACGCGCCGGCTCTTCTTCACGCGGAATAAAAGTTAAAATCGCTTCTTCCAATTTTAACGTGGAACGACTTGGCGCTTCGGTAGGAAACTTCAGACGCGGAATTCCCATGAAATAAGGGGAATGGTTGTGGCGATAAGAATATCCCGCATAACAGGCATCGGAACGAATAAAAAAACAATGAAAATTCAGACCGCACTTTTTGTTGCTCTGAAAATGCAGCCACCCTTGTTTTTTTAGCGCCTGACGCAAAGGCACGGTGAGCTTGCGGCAAAATACGGACAACTCTTTCGCTTCATTGGTATCTGCGGTTTCCACCAAGACATCCACGCTTTGAATTAAATTTATCCGCTCCGCAACACGTTGATATTGCTGAATAATCGGCGTAATACGATCTGTCGGTGAGAGATTTTCCATCAGCTCCGATACGACGATCATTTGGCGGGCGAAAATAAGCTGATTGAACGGAATTTCACGCGCCAAACGATCCGCTTCGCCTGCTTGATAACATTCAAAAATCACATAACCGCTATTTTCAATAACTCGGGCAAAACCGAAAACGCCAAGTTCGGCGGATTTTTCCGTTATCTCCGCCGCCACTTCTTTTTCAAACCCGATACGGCAATATAATGCTAATTTATTCAATGAATTACCTTACTTATTCAAACAATTGCGAAGGCTTACCCAAAATAGTACTGCCCAACCGACTAAAAATGCCACACCGCCCACCGGCACAATCATGGCAAGGGCTTTGCTGTTCGACAATGCCATAATATAGAGCGAGAAACTAAAACAAAGAATACCGATTCCCCACGAAACGCCGATAATTTTGACCGCACTTTTACGACATTTGGGTTGAGGCAGTTGCGCCGTCGCCGCAATAAACCATCCCAATCCTAGCAACGCAAGGGTGTGAAATACTTGATATTGCCAAGCTTTATTAAACCAACTTAGCTGTTGCGCAGAAAACTGTTCTTGCAACGAGTGGGCGACAAACGCCCCGAAAGCCACTGCGATAAATCCGCTGGCAGCGGCTAAAACCAAAAAACGATTACCCATGCGATTCCTTTTGTTGCATACTTTGTATAATCCATTGGCGAAAAGCCAAAATTTGTTGATCATCGTTTTGATTCAGATGATTGACTACATAAAAGGATTTGCTGTCTCGCAGATTTGTATCCAATGCAATTTGCAAATGCCCGTTTTCAATTTCCTGTTGCGCTAAAATTTTATTTGCCAACACCACGCCTTGCCCGTGAATAGCGGCTTGCAACGCCATAAAAGTATGACTGAACAACGGGCCGTGTTGAATATTCAAATCATCCACCTGTAACGCATTTGCCATTTTTTGCCAGTTATCACGCGTGTGAATATGAATAAGCGTATGTTTTCTCAGATCTTCTTTGCTTTCTATCGGGTTTTCCGCCAACAGTTTAGGGGATGCCAAGATCAGCAAATTTTCCTCCGCCAGGTGTTCGACCTGCAAATTTTCCCAATTACCGCGTCCGTAATAAATCGCAATATCCACTTCTTTACTCAGCAAACCTTCATCTTGATCCACCCCTTTGATCCGCACTTCGACATCAGGATATTGTTGATTAAACTCGCTTAATCGCGGCACCAGCCAATGAATACCGAAAGTTTGCGGCACACTGATAGTCAAAGGTTGATTATCTTGTGCCATTAATTTGTCCGTCACATCCGCCAGTTTTTGTAAAATAGCCGTTATCTCCAAAAAATAAGCTTTACCCAAATCGGTCAGCTCCAACGCACGATTTTTACGTTTAAATAATGTAATCCCTAAAAAATCTTCCAAAAGTTTGATTTGATGGCTCACCGCAGCCTGAGTCACAAAAAGCTCATCCGCCGCTTTGGTAAAACTCAAATGACGGGCGGAGGATTCAAAAGCTTTCAATGAATTTAACGGTGGAAGGCGTTTACTCATAATTTTTCTCAATATAAAATAGGTCTGCCGAACATTCGGATTAATTTTTCTAATGCCTCAAATAAAAATATCTCGTTTGTTCAACTGATTAGACCTCTCTACAATACGCACATACTTAATGAACGGTAATTCCTTATTGATTAAGAGTTTATACTTTTAATTAAGTATTATGTTGTGTTTGCATATTGTTTGGGAAACCAAACTAAGTAACGTAATTTAGTTACTGATTTTAACTTCCTGTATATTTTCAGCCTAATTTAGGTTTGTAGTGCACCGCTCTCCGAGCGGTGTTTTTTTATGTGCGAATATTAGCATAATTATGCACTTAAACCACTCCCTTTCTCACTTCTTTTGTAAATTACCATTTGCAACCGCTTTGCAATGGGTGTAGATTTACGCATTACGTTGTAAATAAAAAATAAGGATGACGCATGAAAGATCTTGATTGGGGAAACTTAGGTTTCAGTTATATAAAAACCGACTATCGCTATATTGCTTATTGGAAAAACGGCGAATGGTCAAAAGGCGAATTAACGCAAGACAATGTCTTACATATCAGCGAAGGTTCCACCGCTCTACATTACGGTCAACAATGCTTTGAGGGTTTGAAAGCCTATCGCACTAAAGACGGTTCAATCAATTTATTCCGCCCGGACGAAAACGCCAAACGTATGCAACGTAGCTGCCGTCGTTTGTTAATGCCGGAAGTACCGGTTGAAATGTTCGTCGATGCCTGTAAACAAGTAGTAAAAGCCAACGAAGAATGGGTCGGTCCGTACGGTTCGGGCGCAACCTTATATTTACGTCCGTTTCTAATTGGTGTTGGCGACAATGTCGGTGTCAGCCCTGCGCCGGAATATATTTTCTCTATTTTCTGCTGTCCGGTCGGCGCTTACTTTAAAGGCGGGATGAAACCGACTAACT
>JBHBXR010000141.1:0-2840 GCA_041795785.1 Mesocricetibacter sp. | reverse complement strand
GCAGAATTTCATGGGTACGGTTGATGTCGCTGTGTTGATTGGTGATACAGTTGCCCGCATAGTTCCACATAAACTTGATCGGCACATCCAATTTGTCTTTGCCTTGCACGCCGTCACGCAGCGCAGTCATTTCAGGTCCTCTTTCGATAGCGTCCGTCCAAGTGAATACGGAAATTTTTGCTTTAACCGGATTTTCCAATACGGGAACGCGCTGAATGGTTGCATAGTAAGAACTTTCACGCCCGCCCGAATTGCCGCCGTGAATGCCTACGTTGCCGGTTAAGATAGCCAACATGGCCACCGCACGAGCGGACATTTCACCGTTGGAATGGCGTTGAATCCCCCAGCCTTGGGTAATACAGCAAGGTTTGGTCGAACCGATCTCGCGCGCTAAACGAATAATGGTTTCTACCGGAATGCCGGTGATTTTTGATGCCCATTCCGGCGTTTTCACGGTTTGATCTTCCCCTTCGCCTAAAATATAAGCTTTATAATGTCCGTTAGGCGGTGCGGACGGCGGCAGGGTTTTTTCATCATAGCCGACGCAATAGGTATCCAAAAATGCCTGATCGACCAAATTTTCCGTAATCAGCACATATGCCATCCCTGCGACTAACGCCGCATCCGTCCCCGGTCGGATTGGGATCCATTCGTCTTCCCGTCCCGCCGCCGTGTCGGTATAACGCGGATCGATAACGATCATTTTCGCTTTGGAGCGTTCGCGCGCCTGTTCCAAATGATAAGTAATACCGGCGCCGCTCATACGGGTTTCCATCGGATTATTGCCGAACTGCACCACTAATTTTGAGTTGGCTATATCCGACGTGCTGTTTCCCTCGTTGGAGCCGTAAGTAAAAGGCATGGCGCGGGAAATCTGCGCCGTACTGTAACTGCCGTAAAAACTTAAATAACCGCCGTAACAATTCATCAAACGGGCAAGCATTGAATACGCGGGCGAAGAGCGAGTGATATTACCGCCGACGATACCCGTCGCATAATTGAGATATACCGCTTCGTTGCCGTATTCTTTAACGATACGTTTTAAATTGTCCGCAATGGTATCCAAAGCCTCTTCCCACGAAATCCGTTTAAATTTTCCCTCACCACGCTTGCCGACGCGTTTCATCGGATATTTCAAACGATCAGGATGATTCATCCGACGACGGATCGAGCGTCCGCGTAAGCAGGCGCGAATTTGGTGGTTTCCGTATTCGTCATTGCCCGTATTGTCGGTTTCCACCCAATATACTTCATCGTTTTTCGTATGCAGACGTAAGGCACAACGGCTACCGCAGTTAACGGAACACATTGACCACACAACTTTGTCTTCCGCCACATTATTGACTACGATTTTTTCATTCGCCATAGCATTAAACGGCAACGCCATATCCGCCGCAATAACGGCGGCGCCGACGGAAGAGCCTTTCAGAAACGTTCTTCGGCTCAACGTCGGATTTAATTCAGATTTATCCATAAATACCCCCATATTTACAGTAAGACTCCAACAAAAAATAACACAACTAAATCATTTTAAGCGTCTCATATACCCTTACTAAAAACAAGGGAACATTCTGTATGTTTTTTTAAAAGAGAATTTAGATATTTTGAATAATCGGAAAGCTGACGGACGGATTGGCAGTTGAAGGAAACAAAATTCCCCGCAAGTCGGGCTGACTTACGGGGAAATTTTTTTGAGAAACGGACAACGGTATAAAAACGCCGTGATTTTTGACCGCACTTTTGGCGATTTATCCGCTTAATGATTTGATTTCGATTACTCGATTTCACCGCAGAAACGATAACCTTCGCCGTGGATAGTGGCGATGATTTCCGGCGTATCGGCGTGATCTTCAAAATGTTTGCGGATGCGGCGGATAGTCACGTCAACGGTACGATCCTGCGGTTTTAATTCGCGACCGGTCATTTTGCGCAACAAGTCCTCGCGGGTTTGGATTTTGCCCGGGTTTTCGCAGAAATGCAGCATGGCGCGAAACTCACTGCGTGGCAATTTGTATTCTTCGCCCTCCGGGTTGATTAGCGAGCGTTTGTTAATATCCAATGTCCAGCCGTTAAAACGATAATACTCTACATTGGACGTATCTTTAACGGTTTCCGTCATAGTGCGTTGCAGCAGGTTTCTTGCCCGAATCGCCAATTCGCGCGGATTGAAGGGTTTGGTGATGTAGTCGTCGGCGCCGATTTCCAAACCGAGAATTTTATCCACCTCATTATCGCGACCGGTTAAAAACATCAGCGCTGTGTTGGCATTTTCACGCAATTCACGCGCCAGCATTAACCCGTTTTTGCCCGGCAGATTAATATCCATAATGACTAAATCAATTTCTTGAGCGGAAAGAATGCGATGCATTTGCGTGCCGTCAGTGGCTTCAAATACGTCATAACCTTCCGCTTCAAAGATACTTTTTAGCGTATTCCGAGTCACTGTTTCATCTTCAACGATGAGTATTTGTGGAGTAGCCATTTGAATTTCCTTTAATTTTATAAATTATGTAATCTGCCGCCTATTGTATAATTGCAACATTATTGTAACAATAGCAAAATGTTAAATTTGTTAAATTAGCGTTCGGTTTTATGATTTAGATCATAAAATCGGAAGATAAAAAAAGTTCCGCACGAAGGCGGAACTTGGTATAAAAAACTAATGTTCTCTAGTTTTGAAAAATAAAATATCAGGATATCTTTCTTGCGCTAGATTTAAGTTCACCATTGTCGGTGCGATATAGGTTAAATTATCACCGCCGTCCAAGGCTAGATTTTGTTCGTTCTTGCGTTTGAACTCTTCAAATTTTTTAACATCTTTACTTTCCACCCAGCGTGCG
>JBHBXR010000140.1:0-14204 GCA_041795785.1 Mesocricetibacter sp. | reverse complement strand
GTCATACGTCAGGAAGGAACTGAAAATACTGTAACGGTTGAATATCAATTTAGCGGACACCCGACATTAGATAGGATCATCTTTGCCGACGGAACTATTTGGAATAGGGAAATGATTAATCAAATGACGGTGAAAGGTACTGAGGATGACGATACGATTATCGGAGTAACTGATAAAGATGTTATTTATGCCGGAGAAGGGAATGACGTAGTAAAAGGAAGTGGTAAGATTTATGGTGAAAACGGCAATGACCGACTTTCTATTGTTGCTGTCAATTCCCCACCAAATGAATATATGACCAACGATGACGATGAGGAAATTTTCGAAGGTTCGTTTCTTTCCGGTGGTGCCGGCGATGATGTTTTGGAAACGCTTTTTGGGTCAAATACGTTACTTCACGAATATGATGACGACTGGAATGTTGTATCTTCATACAGAGAAATGAGTATGGCACATGTGTTGGAGGGCGGTAGCGGTAACGATAAACTGTACGGATCGTACGGTGATGAGATTTATCACTTTGATAGCGGTTTCGGACGGGATGATATACATAATATGAATGGTTATGATGTTATTCGTTTTGGAGAAGGTATTGCGGCATCGGATATTGGTTATTATCGGGAAGGCGATAATTTGTTGTTGAAACATATTAATGGCGAAGACCAAATTACTGTGCATAAGCATTTTGTTGAATGGGAGCCTCAAAATAAAATCAGTACAGTACAGTTTGTCGACGGTACCACGTTAAATCAGCAGGAATTGGAAGCCAAAGTCGTTTATCAGGGCAGTAATGATTCGGGTAATCTGATTGGAAATGAATCATTAACAAACATGATCCATGGTGGCGCGAATGATGATTATATTGCAGGCGGACGAAGTGACGATCATTTAATTGGCGGGGAAGGTAAAGATACGATTTTAGGTTTTGGCGGTAACGACAGGTTGGAAGGCGGTGAAGGAGATGATTATCTTTCCGGTGGAGATGACAGCAAAGTCAACTCCGCTAATGACTGGTTATCAGGGGATAACGGTAATGATGTGTTATTCGGTTCTGATGGTGATGATTTATTGTTGGGTGGCGCAGGTGACGATTACTTAGCGGGTGGCAATGAAACCGGTATGGGTTCCGGGCATGATATTTTGCTTGGAGGTACGGGAGAGGATACGCTTTGGGGAGAAGACAGTGCGGATTATTTAGCGGGTGGAGCGGATAACGATTGTTATCTTTATCGCCCTAACGGCGGTCTTGATGTTATTGAAACAGGTGGCGGAGAAGATATTTTATTCTTTAAAGACATTGATTCGTCCCGACTCAGTTTCCATCGCGACCGTGATGATTTGGTTATGTTGGTTGATAATGATAGTACGCAGCAAGTTCGCGTGTTGAAACATTTTTTAGGTAGCGAACACCAATTGGGAGGAGTTGAACCAACGGACGGTTATATTTGGTATGGTGAAATTACGGAAAAAATTACACCGTTGCCTGATATGGATGCAGAAGTAGCACGACAGGTGAATAGTTTAATAAGCGCAATGTCTGCTTTTGGTGGAGAAAGCGGCGTGTCTGCTGTAGTGTCGAATTCAATTACGGAATTACAAGACCTAAACCGTTATTTAACCGGTAACTTGGCTTAAATGTATGTATAAAAATAAAGCGCCGCGGGTATACATATCCGCAGCGCTTTTGTTTATGTGTGTAACAACTAAACCCTTCCCATCACCAACTTCGCCATCATTTCAATATGTTTGTCGTCAGCGTTTAAGGCGGGAATATATTGGAAGTGGGTGCCGCCGTTGCGGAGGAAATATTCGCGGTTTTCTTCGTCGATTTCTTCGATAGTTTCCAGACAATCAGCGGCGAAACCGGGGCAGATAACGGCGATTTTCCGAATATTTTGTGCGGCGGCGGTCTGTAGAAACTCATCGGTGTAGGGTTGTAGCCATTCCTCTTTGCCGAAACGGGATTGAAACGTCAGTCCCCATTGGGTTTCCATTAAACCTAAGCGGTGCGCCACTTCTAATGCGGTTTGTTTGCAGTGCTCGCGGTAATAATCGCCCAGTTCTTCATAACGTAGCGGAATGCCGTGGAAGGAAAATAATAAAAACTCGTCGGATTTGAACCGCACTTTGACGGAATCCACTAACGCTTGAATGTAATCTTCGTTCAAGTGATAGGAATGTATAAATTCAAAAGGCACGATGCGGCGTTGTTGTTTTAAGGCTTGTGCGAAAGCGTCCAGCACCGACGCCGTGGTTGTGCTGCTGTATTGCGGATAGAGCGGTAACACGATGATTTTGTCCACTTGTTGCGCGGTCAGTTTTTCTACTGCGGATTGAACGGACGGATTGCCGTAAGTCATGCCGATTTCAACCGTTATGTTTTGTTGTTGGCGATTGAAATATTGTTGCAATTTTTGTTGCTGCTGTTTGCTGATTGTCAAAAGCGGGGAGCCTTGTTCCGTCCAAACGGATTGATAGTTTTTCGCTACACGCTTGGCGCGTTTCGGCAGAATCAGGCAATTTAAAATCGGCAGCCATTTCCAACGCGGCAGGTCGATCACCCGTTCGTCAGTGAGAAATTGCTTGAGATAACGATGAACGGCGGAGGCGGTCGGTTCGTCAGGGGTGCCTAAATTGGCTAATAAAACGCCGATTTTTTGTTTGTTCATTAGAGATTGACCACCGATAAGGTTAAACGTGCCACACAACAGAGTTTGTCGTGTTGATCCTGAATATCAATTTGCCACACTTGTAAGGTTGTACCCAAACGGACAGGTTTGGCGGTGGCGGTGACATATCCCGAACGTACCGGGCGCAAATGACTGGCGTTGATTTCAACGCCGACCACCGCTTGTTGCGTTTCTACGCAACAAAATCCTGCCAGTGAGCCGACGGTTTCCGCCAATGCCGCAGAGATACCGCCGTGCAGAAAGCCTTGCGGTTGGGTCGTGCGTTGATCCACCGGCATAACGGCTTTCAGATAATCTTCGCCCCGTTCGCTGATTTCAATGCCTAAATGCGCTACGGCGCAATGTTGCCCCGCTTGGTTAAGTTGTTCAAGAGTAAGATTTTTTTTCCAGATTGTCATAATATCAGCTCAATAGGGTTAATAATGCTTGCACCGGATGTTTCGGTTGCCATTGTTCAAAGCGTTTTACCTGACTGCGGCAGGAATAGCCGGTGGCAAGGCAATAATCGGGATTTTTGCCGTTTAATCTCACCGCCCAAGAGGAAGCGTAAATCGCTTTCGACATTTCCTGATTACGCACTTCATGACCGAATACCCCCGCCATTCCGCAGCAGCCGACGGTTTCAATTTGCAATGATTGTCCGAAGACGTTGAAAATCTGTTGCCATTCCTTCGGGCTGTTCGGCATAGCGGTGGATTCCGTGCAATGCGGGAACAAATGCCATTGTTGCGCTAAAGTGCGGTCGGTTTTCAGCGAGTTTTTTAATGCGGTTTGCAACAGCGATGAATTTAATTGCGCTTTCAACCATTCGTGCGCCGTAAGCACATGAAATTCACCGCGCTCTGCGCCTAAGATTTCTTTATATTCATCACGATATGACAGCACAATGGCGGGATCGACACCCACCAACGGTAATGCCAATTTTGCCGTACGATTAAGCATATCCGCTTGGTTTTTAGCGGTTTTGGCAAATTGTCCGAGAAAACCCTTGATATGTTGTGCTTTACCGTTCGGTTTAAACGGCAGTAAAACCGGCTTAAAACCGAGCTTTTGACAGAGCGCGACAAAATCCGCCACCACTTTGGCATCGTAATAGGACGTGTAAGGATCCTGCACTACCAGCAGCATATTTTCTTTTTCAGCGGCGGTGAGTTTTTCCAAATCCTCTAAAGATTTGCCCTGATAACCGATTTCTACGAGCTGTTGTTGCAGGTTAGGCGCGGATAACAAAGGCAGGTCGGTCATGCCGAGCGTTTTTTCCACCGCACGTTGCACCAATTTGGCGTTGGTGAAGAAATTAAAGAATTTCGGTTGTTTTGCCAGATAAGGTGCGGCGATTTCTAAGTTCGCCACCACATAATCTTTTGCCGGGCGCATATAGCGGCTGTGATAAAAATAGAAGAATTTGGCGCGGAAACTTGGCACGTCGATTTTAATCGGACACTGACTGGCGCAGGTTTTGCAGGCGAGACAGGTATCCATCGCCGCTTTCACTTCATGGCTGAAATCGTATTCTTTCGACTTGTTCAGACTGTTACGCAATTTGGCGATGAAATCCGTTAATTTAACGTTGGATTGATGAAATTCCAACTGCTCGGGCGTTACATTTTGATTCGCCAGTAAACGCAGCCATTCACGCACCATTGTCGCTCTGCCTTTCGGAGAATAAATGCGGTTTTTGCTGACTTTCATTGACGGGCACATAATGCTGTGTACGTCAAAGTTAAAGCACAATCCGTTGCCGTTACAGTTCATAGCGCCGGCAAATTCTTCGCGCATTTTAATCGGAATTTGGCGATCATTATCGGCACGCATCGGCGACAGAATAGAATAGAGCGGCTGATCGCTGTGAAGTGCGGTGCAAATTTTGCCCGGATTTAAACGGTTGTGCGGGTCAAACAGGAATTTAATATAACGCAATTCCTGCCACAATTCCGCCGTGAAAAAGGTTTCACCGTATTGCGAACGCATACCTTTGCCGTGTTCGCCCCAAATTAAGCCGCCGTATTTATGAGTGAGTTCAACCACTTGATCGGAGATTTGTTTAAACAACAGCACTTGCGCTTTATCACACAAATCCAATGCCGGGCGAACGTGTAACACGCCCGCATCCACATGGCCGAACATACCGTATTGCAGCTGATGGCTGTCGAGTAAGGCGCGAAATTCCGCAATGTAATCCGCCAGATTTTCAGGCGGTACGCAAGTGTCTTCCACAAAAGGAATCGGCTTGGCGGCGCCTTTGGCATTGCCGAGCAACCCCACCGCTTTTTTACGCATGGCATAAATGCGTTTGATGGAAGTCAAATCGGAGCAAATTTGATAACCGATAATATTGTCTTCGCCTTTGGCGATTTTAGCGTCCAATTCCGCGCATAAGGCGGCAACTTGTTTTTCAATCAGATTTTGATGATTGCCCGCATATTCAACGATGTTTAAACCTAAAATCGGGTTATCTTCCTGCTCGGTCAGTAATTCACTGACCGAGTTCCAAATAATGTCTTCTTTCGCCAGATTTAACACTTTGGAATCCACGGTTTCCACCGATAGCGCTTTGGCGCGCACCATAAACGGCGCATTACGTAAGGCGGCGTCAAAGGAACCGTATTTGATATTAATCAGAGTACGGAATTGCGGAATCGGCGTGAGATCCAACGTAGCTTCGCAAATAAAGGCTAAAGAACCTTCCGAGCCGGTCAGAATGCGAGTCAGGTTAAATTCGCTTTCGTCTTGATTAAAGACGTTTTTTAAATCGTAGCCGGTTAAAAAGCGGTTTAATTGCGGCAAGTCGTGAATAATTTGCGCCCGTTTTTCTTTACAACGGGTGAAAATTTCCTGATGCAGTTTTTTGCCCAGTGCGGTGAGATTACGTTGTTCCAAATGATCAAAAAATGCCTCGGATTTGACCGCACTTGTGTCTAAAATATCGCCGTTAATTAAGACGCAGCGCAAACCTAAAACGTGATCGGAGGTTTTGCCGTATTGTAAGGAACCTTGTCCCGAAGCGTCGGTGTTGATCATTCCGCCCAGTGTAGCGCGATTGCTGGTGGATAATTCCGGCGAGAAAAATAAGCCGTACGGCTTTAAATATTGATTGAGTTGGTCTTTGACTACGCCTGCTTGCACGCGTACCCAACGCTGTTCCACGTTGAGTTCTAGAATGCCGGTCATATGGCGGGAGAGATCAACGATGATATTGTTATTGACGGCTTGCCCGTTGGTGCCCGTGCCGCCGCCACGCGGAGTGAAGGTGAGCGATTGATATTTTTCCCGTTGTCCCAGTTTGGTTAAGCGCACCACATCCGCTACGGATTTAGGAAACAACACCGCCTGCGGCAGTTGTTGATAAACGCTGTTATCCGTTGCCAGACTTAAACGATCGGCGTAACCGGAGGCAATATCGCCTTCAAAATGTTGCGTTTGCAGATCGGATAAATATTCGACGACGAGCGGGGAAAGTTGGGGCACATCTTTTAAACGGGGCAGCATGATAATCACTCTTTGCAACGAAAAATTAAAATAGAAAACGGCGCTGATTTTATCATATTGACGCGCAATTAAAATGAAAAACTCCCTAAAAACGCACCGCACTTTTAGGGAGTAATAATGTTATAACAATTCGTTCAGCACTTGTTGAATGCCGTTTTCGTCATTGGAAAGCGTTACTCGTTTGACTTGTCGTTTGACCTCGTCTTCGGCATTGCCCATAGCCACACCCAAACCGACGGCGGTCAGCATACTGGTATCATTGTGGTTGTCGCCGAAAGCGATCACATTTTGCGGATCGATTTGCCAACGGTTAAGCAATTCCAATAAGCGATCGCCTTTGCTGTTACCGTTGTTGGCGACATCTACGCGGTCAATCCACGACCATTCGCAGCTGAATTCGGCAGGCGGAAGTTCTGCCACCGCTTTATCCATAAGCGAACGATCCGGATGGCTGATAACGAATTTCCAAATGGTTTCACCCTTCGCTAACAAACGATGGAAACTGTCCACTTGTTGCACGTCGGGGCGCACGTTTTCCGCACAACTTTGCACCCATTTGGAAAATTTTTCCATATGCGGATTGAGCTGCATATAATTCATGGTGTTGCGGGAATACATTAATAGATGAATGCCGTATTGTTCCGCCACATTAATCACTTTTTCCGCTTGCGCGGCGGATAGCGGGTTGGCGACTAACACTTCGTCGGTTTGCGGTTGATAAACATAGGTGCCGTTACAGCAAATAACCGGCGTGTCTAAATCCAATTCGTAATAATAAGGTTTCACGGCGGTGTGGTGGCGCCCCGTCACTAAAATCACTTTAATGCCTTTGTCACGGGCGGCTCGAATGGCTTGTTTGCTGCTGTCTAAAATTTGCCCTTTACTGTTGAGTAAAGTGCCGTCTAAATCAAATGCGATGGCTTGATAGGTCATAGATTTCCCTTGATAAATAAATGAGATGAACGGCGGACAGTATAGAACAAAAAAGCAAGGCGATAAACCTTGCTTGATGTTTATGCGGAATTTTTTCAGGCTTCTTCGTTCGGAAACATAAACGGATTCAATCCGCTGCGGGCAAAGCCTTTTTCTTCCATTTCAATATCAAGGAAAATATTGGCGAGATCATCGGCGACGGCTTCGACGTGCGGATCTTTATCCTGATACATGATTTTTAAATAGCTGTGGCAATCGCCGCAGGTTTCCGTTTTGACGGCGGCAAATTCGTTATCAATAGACCAATAATCCAAATGTTGCGCTTGATTGCAGTTGCTGCATTTGGCGCGTACGATATTCCATTCGCTTTCGCATAAAGAACAATGTACATAACGCAAGCCTTGCGTAGCGTCGAAATGGACGACGCTGGCAACCGGTGCGGCGCTGCATACCGGACAGATATGCAAATCATCGGCGCTCTCCGCATTGCTAGCGTGGGGAATTTGTTGAGCCAGTTGTAGCCAATAAAGGGATAATGCCGCCCAAATGAACACCGCTTTATCCGCACTCACTTGCGTAAATTCCTGTTTGAGCAGTTTATCCGCCAACAGCTCCAGTTCGGCGGCGGAGGCTTTTTCCAACAGTTCGATGGTTTGTTGGGTTTGCTCGTTAGATTTCGCTTTCATTTGCGCTAAAAGTGCGGTCAAAATTTCACGCCAAATCGGATCGCGTTGCCATGTTTGATGATCCAACGGGCGAGAGGCTAAGAATTGTTCGGAAAGGTTTTCCTTCTTTAAACGCGGATCCTGTGCGATCGGGTGTTGTTCCAACACCGTTAATTGGCAGTCTGCAATATCGGCGGCAAACAGTAAATAATCGGCGAGAGGATGATTTTGCGCCAAATCTCTCAAACGTTTGGCACGGCGTTGATAAAGATTTTTAGGGTTGGCAAACAGCAACGCAGGGCTTTGGAAAGACGCGGCGGCTTGTTTGATTTCTGTGTCTGGCAGGATTCGGATGCTCATAGTGTTAATTCGGTATATGATTGTATGTAAATTAAAATATAAAGAAAACTTATACGGTTGCGTTGAAATCTCATCGTTTCGGATAGGATGGGATTAATTGTAAAAAAGTGCGGTAGATTTTACCGCACTTTTCGCTTATCTGCTGAATTTATTTGCCTTTGGCTTTTTCTTCTTCGGCAACTTCTTTTTCCAGTTTAGGTAGGATATCTTCACGGAACCAACGCGGGTGGTGTTTTTTCGCCCAACGTACGGTTACCCAACCTTCCACCATGCCGCGAATCGAACCTTTCACCCAAAACGCCATATACATATGCACCATAATACCGGTGAATAATAAGAAGGCGCTTGTCGAGTGAAGCAGGATTGCAATACGGATAACCGGAATCGGGAAATTATGGGAGAAATATTGTCTCCACATAATAATACCGGTTACCAATAAGGTGAACATTGCCAAAATCAATGTCCAGAACAGCATTTTCTGACCGAGGTTATATTTACCGTTGTCGGAAACCGCGTGTTCGTTACCTTTCAGTACTTCCTTGATGTTTTTTAACCAGACCCAGTCGTTCTTTTCCGGAATGTTATGTTTCCAATAAATCAATGAAAGATTGATAAAGGCGATAAACATAATAATACCGGTGAACGGGTGAACGGCGCGCGCGATGGCAGGCGTACCTAAAATCTCGGTCAACCAAGCAAAATCAGGGAAGAAGAACGCAACCCCCGATAATGCGGTAGTGAAGAAACAGATAACCAATAACCAGTGGCTTAAACGAGCCGGAAGTTTGTGACGAACGATTTTACGATCGTTACTGATCTTTGGCTTATTCATTTTTGCCTCCTGTATGATGTTCATTTTCTTCATGTTCATCAAGTTCTTCCGTATTCGGACCGACAGCCAAGTAGTGTGCGATTTCGGCTAATGCCAAACCGCCCATTGCTACGGCTGCAACCGGTTTTAATACGTCTTTCCATAATGTGACGGTGGTATCGATCTTCGGATCTTTCGGCAAGCCGGAATACAGTTCCGGTTTGTCCGCATGATGTAATACGTACATCACGTGCGTGCCGCCGACCCCTTCAGGGTTGTAAATGCCGGCATTTGCATAACCGCGGGTTTTCAATTCGGCAACGCGTTGCTCGCCGTAATGCAACATTTCTTCTTTGCTGCCAAAACGGATTGCGCCGGTCGGACAGGTTTTCACGCAAGCCGGCTCTTGACCGACATTGACGCGATCCACGCAAAGCGTACATTTATACACGCGGTTGTCTTCCGGATTCATGCGCGGAATATTAAACGGACAACCGGCGATACAGTAGCCACAGCCGATACATTTATCCGATTGGAAATCCACAATGCCGTTTGCATACTGAATGATCGCCCCCGGTGCCGGGCAGGCTTTTAAGCAGCCCGGTTCGGTGCAGTGCATACAACCGTCTTTACGGATCAGCCATTCCAAACGCTCGTTTTCTTCTACTTCATTGAAACGCATTACCGTCCAAGCTTTGGCGTTCAAATCAATCGGATTGTCATATACGCCGACACATTTTTCCGGTTCGGCACGAATATCGTTCCATTCCGAACAACCCACTTGACAAGCTTTACAACCGATACAAGTGGATACGTCAATCAGCTTTGCCACTTCCACTTGATGTGAACGCGCTTGCGGTGACGGTGTGACGAATGAAGTCGCGGAAGACTTGATAATATCTTGAGTTTGTACTGTTGACATCTTAAGCCCCCACTTTTTCGATATTAACTAACATACATTTCGATTCAGGCGTAAAGGTATTCGCATCACCGGCGCGAACAGTCAGATTATTGGCGAAATAACCTTTCTTCGCTTTTGTGGTGGCGGCAAATCCCCAGTGAATCGGAACTCCTACCGTATGAATCGGTTTACCGTCGGACATTAATGTACGGATACGCTTGGTTACTACGGCAACCGCTTTGATGTAGCCGCGTTTGGAGGATACTTTAACCGTATCTCCGTTTTTAATGCCTTTTTCTTGCGCAAGCCCTTCACCGATTTCAACAAATTGATCCGGTTGGGAAATGACGTTCACCAGCGCATTTTTCGTCCAGTAGTGGAAATGCTCCGTTAAGCGATAGGTTGTCGCTACATACGGGAATTCTTCTGATGTGCCTAAATCCGCTTTATCACTGTCAAACACACGGGCAACCGGACTTGAAACCACATTCGGATGCAACGGGTTAGTGCCGATTGGCGTTTCCATCGGTTCATAATGTTCAGGGAACGGACCGTCAGCCATACGTTCGCGTACGAATAAACAGCTTACGCCTTCAGGTTGCATAATAAACGGTAGCGTCGGACCATCCGGCGCTGCGGTACCGAAGTCCGCAACATCAATATAGTTCCAGTTTTTACCGTTCCATTTAACCAACTGGCGTTTAGGATTCCAAGGTTTACCCGATAAGTCCGCAGACGCACGGTTGTAAAGTACGCGACGATTCATCGGCCATGCGAATGCCCAGCCTAAAGTATTACCCAGATTGGACGGATCCGAATTGTCGCGATTCGCCATCTGGTTGCCTTTTTCCGTCCATTGACCGGTATAGATCCAACATGCACCGGAAGTTGTACCGTCATCACGCATTTGCGCAAAACTTGAAAGCAGCTGACCTTTTTTAAGGATTACATTGCCGTTGGCATCAAGCAAATCTTCTAAGGCATAACCGTTGTTCTCTTTTGCCACTTCTTCCGCTTTCGGTTCAAGCGGATTGGCGTAGTTCCAGCTCATTGCTTCTAGCGGTTCAAGCGGCGCTTTGCCACCTTCTTTCTTATAAAGGTGAATTAGTTCTGCGCGAATTTCAGACAGAATTTCACCGTCCGGTTTTGCCTCACCCGGCGGTTCCGCCCCTTTCCAGTGCCATTGCAACCAACGACCGGAGTTGGCGATAGAGCCGTCTTCTTCGACGAAACAAGTGGTCGGCAAACGGAATACTTCGGTTTGAATTTCTTCGGATTTCACGTCGTTAAATTCACCGTGATTCATCCAAAACTCGGACGTATCGGTAATTAACGGATCGAAAATCACCAGATATTTCAATTTACTCAACGCTTTGATGATTTTTTGTGAGTTCGGGTAAGACGCAACCGGGTTCATCCCTTGGCAGAAATAACCGTTCACTTTGCCTTGATACATCTCTTCAATATAACGGAGATGATCCATGCCGCCTTTCGGAAGCTTCGGCAAATAGTGGAAACCGAATTCATTGTCTTTGGTTGCTTTATCGCCGTAGAAGGATTTCAGCATACTCACCATAAACTTCGGTGTGTTAGACCAATAGTTTGTTTGATCTTTCATCATCTGTTTCGGCGTAATACGACCTAAGAATTTCTCTAAAGACGTATCCACTTCACCCGGTAGCGGCAAATATGCCGGCAGACGATTCGGGAACAGACCTAAATCGGTAATGCCTTGTACGTTTGAGTGACCGCGCAACGCATTTACGCCACCGCCGGCAACCCCGATATTACCTAATAACAACTGGATAATCGCCATCGTACGGATATTTTGCGAACCGACAGTGTGTTGGGTCCAACCTAAGGCGTATAAGAAAGTCGCCGCTTTTTCCGGTGCAGCGGTTTTCGCAATTTCTTCGCAGAAAATGTGGAAATCTTTTTGTGGCGTACCTGTGATACGCTCAACCATCTCCGGCGTATAACGGGATACGTGCTCTTTCAACATATTAAGAACGCAACGCGGATGTTGTAAGCTCATATCACGAATCGGTTGACCTTCCTCATCAAACTGATAGCCCCAAGTGGAACGATCATAGCGACGGGTTTGCGGATCATAACCGGAGAACAAACCGTCTTCAAATTTGAAGTTTTCGTTAATCAGGAAAGTTGCATTGGTATAGTGTTTAACGTATTCGTGTTGAATTTTATTGTTATTTAACAAATAACGGATAACACCCGATAAGAATGCAATGTCGGTACCCGGACGAATCGGCATATAATGATCAGCCACCGCCGCAGAACGGTTAAAGCGTGGATCAACCACCATTAACTTCGCGCCGTTTTGTTTTTTCGCCTCAATTGCCCAACGGAACCCGACAGGGTGTGCTTCCGCAGCGTTACCGCCCATGACAATAACAAGATCGGAGTTTTTAATATCAACCCAGTGATTGGTCATCGCACCGCGACCAAATGATGGAGCAAGACTTGCTACCGTTGGTCCGTGTCAGATACTCGCTTGGTTGTCTGTAAAAACGATACCGAGAGAACGTACGAATTTTTGGGTGAGAATGCCCGTTTCGTTGCTGCAAGCCGAGCCAGCCAAGAAGCCTGCCGTCATCCAACGGTTTACCGTTTCGCCCGCTTCATTTTTTTCAACGAAGTTTGCATCACGGTCGTCTTTGATGTGGCGGGCAATACGCTCGACGGCTTCGTGCCAAGAAATGCGTTTCCATTCTTTTGAGCCGGCTTCGCGGACTTCAGGATAACGGACTCGGCGGTCGCTGTTCACATAGTCCAATGCGCCGGCGCCTTTCGGACAAAGCGCTCCGCGACTGACAGGGTGATCCGGGTCGCCCTCGATATGGATAAGTTTGCCTTTGGAGTTCATTGCACCGTCTCCCAAGCTGTATAGCAACATACCGCAGCCTACGGCGCAATAAGTACAGGTGTTACGGGTTTCTTTGGCACGCAACAATTTGTATTCGCGTGGCGCAGCCAATGCCGCAGTCGGAGCAAAGCCCAATGCGGCTACGGATGTTCCCGCCATACCACCTGCACAGATCTTAAAGAATTTTCTTCTTGTGACCTGCATAGATATTCCTTAATCAACTGAATGTTGAATAGTTTAGTAGTAAATTCGTTTTTCTATATTCTAGAAGATTGATTGTATAGCTTTATCCGAATTTGTATTAAAATTCGGGCAGCGTAAAATCAAGCGTAGAATACCGATATTTTATGTGTAAATCCATAACCATTATTGTTAAATTGGGGAAAAAACTTTGACTTGGATCACAAAATTGAAAATTATTTTTTTCAAAACTTTAACAAAAACAAAACAAATTGATAAAAGTGCGGTGGAAAAAACGCAAGTTTTATCCGAAATGACAGAGAAAGAAGAAACTTTGGCGGTCGAAATGCCCGTTGCATTAGTTTATAACGGGATTTCTCATACGGTGATGATGACCAGCCCGCAGGATTTGGAGGATTTCGCCCTCGGTTTTTCATTGGCGGAAGGGATTATCGACAACGTATCGGATATTTACGGCATAGATATCGAACACACTTGCAACGGCATTGAAGTGCAAATTGACATGGCAACCCGCTGTTTTGTACGGTTGAAAGAGAAACGGCGTACGATGGCGGGCAGGACGGGCTGTGGTATTTGCGGTAGCGAACAGCTGGCGCAAGTCACGCAAATCTTGCCGAAATTAGACCGCACTTTACAATTTAATCTGCATTTATTGGATGATTGTTTAGTCAAACTATATGATGCGCAAGAGTTGGGGAAACAAACCGGCGCGACTCACGCCGCCGCTTTTTTTACTGCGCAGGGCGAACTGTTGGCGATTCGTGAAGATGTCGGCAGGCATGTTGCGCTGGACAAATTGCTCGGTTGGTATGCAAAAAATAACCGCCCGCAAGGCTTGGTATTAGTCACCAGCCGCGCCAGTTATGAAATGGTGCAGAAAACCGTTTCCTGCGGAATTGAAATGTTGGCGGCAATTTCGGCGGGAACGGATCTTGCGGTTAGAATGGCGCAACAAAGCGATTTAACTTTGCTTGGTTTTACCCGCGAAGGCAGAACCACCGTTTACAGCGGAAAAGAGCGGTTAGTTTTTTGAATGTTTTACGGAATTATGAATTTTAGCCTGTTTTTTAAAGGGGGAAAAAAACAGGCTTTACAGGTTAGCTTATTTTGTCGTTTTCGTTATTTGCACCAGGGCAAGATCGCATTTTCCTCAATTTTATGATCTAATATCACTTTATTATTCATTTCAGGATAAGGTGACGAATGACTATCTTTCGATTTTTCAATGAATTACAAGACCCAAGACCCTATAACCAAAAATATGATTTCC
>JBHBXR010000139.1:0-10862 GCA_041795785.1 Mesocricetibacter sp. | reverse complement strand
TCGCCAATCAACTGAAGATGAAGTTTATATTATTGGTAATCCGCCTTTTGGGGGAACAAATAACAGAACTTCTGAACAATCTAAAGATATGGAGATTGTTTTTAGAGGATTTAATAATTTTAGATCTCTTGACTATGTAACCTGTTGGTTCTGTAAAGGAGCTAATTATATTAAAAACAGCAAGGCAAAATTAGCTTTTGTAGCTACAAATTCTATCTGTCAAGGAGAGCAAGTATCTACGCTATGGAAGCCTCTATTAGAATTAAATATATATATTCATTTTGCTCATCAAACTTTTTCTTGGGCAAATAATGCTAGGGATAATGCTGCTGTACATACAATAATTGTTGGACTATCTTCTGAAAAAGAAAATTATAAATTTTTAATAAAAGAGAAAGATGGAATTCTTATTACTCAAAAAGTAAATAATATTAGCCCATATTTAATTGAAGGTAATAATATTATCATTGAAAGTAAGGAAAAGCCTATTAGCAAGGTATCTGAGATGCTTTTGGGTAATGTTCCTAGAGATGGTGGAAATTTATTATTTACTCCTGAAGAAAAAGAAAGTTTTATAAAAAATGAACCCATTTCAGAAAAGTGGTTTAGAGAATTTTTAGGAGCAGACGAATTTCTTAATGGTAAAAAACGCTATTGTCTTTGGTTTACTGATTGTGATTTATTCTCATTAGAAAAAATCCCTAGTATTACAATCGTTTTAAATAAAATAAAAAAAATGAGAGCAGAAAGCACTCGTATTTCTACAGCAAAACAAGCTACTACGCCACATTTATTTAGTGAAATTAGACAACCTAAAAACGGGTATTATATTTTAGTACCTTGCGTATCTTCTGAAAGAAGAAAATATATTCCAATTAATTTTCTAAATTCTGATGTTATAAGTAGCAATGCTAATGCCATTGTCCCCAACGCCTCAATGTTTGAATTTGCTATTCTCACCTCTGAAATGCATAACGACTTTATGCGGGTAGTAGCTGGGCGGTTAGAAAGTCGTTATCGATATTCTAATACGATAGTCTATAACAACTTCCCCTTCCCCGAAGTAACGGAAGCACAAAAAGCGGAATTAAGTGAATTGGCAGAGGATATTTTATTGGTTCGTCAAGATTATCCTGATATGACATTAGCAGAGCTTTATAATCCTGAAACAATGCCCGAACCATTAAAACAGGCTCACGAAACCTTAGATAAAGCAGTCGAAAAATGTTATCGCGATAAGCCTTTTACCGACAGTAGCGAACGGGTAGCATTTTTATTTCAACGCTACGAGGAATTAATAAAAGCAGAACAGCAAGGGGGTAAATAATGGCTGAGTTACTCAGAGTAAACTACGCCCAAACCGGCAAAAGCACCGACAACAATACAATGGGAATGCGGGAAATGCAGGCTAGAGCCTATGAAAAACGCAATGTGCAATATTTATTGTTAAAAGCACCGCCAGCGAGCGGTAAATCCCGTGCCTTAATGTTTCTAGCTTTAGATAAATTACATAAACAAGGGATAAAGAAAGCCATTATTGCCGTACCTGAAATGTCAATCGGTGGCTCTTTTGCCGACACGGATTTAAAAACGTACGGCTTTTTTGCTGATTGGCAAATTTTGCCTCACAACAATTTGTGCCAAGCAGAGAGCAATGAACCAAGTAAAATCGCAGCATTTAAACGCTTTATGCAACATCCGACCGAACAAATTTTACTGTGTACTCACGCTACATTACGTTTTGCTTGTGAGCAAATTGATCCAAAAGATTTCGATAATACTTTACTGGCAATTGATGAATTTCATCACGTTTCAGCTCACGAAACTAATCGCCTAGGCGCACTAGTCGATAAAATAATGAACAAAAGCCAAGCGCATATTATTGCAATGACAGGTTCTTATTTCCGTGGCGATGCAATGCCAATTTTACTGGAAGAAGACGAAGCAAAATTTGAACAGGTGGTTTATACCTATTATGACCAGCTGAACGGCTATCGTTATCTAAAATCATTGGGATTGGGTTACCATTTTTACACTGGTAGTTATTTTGATAATGCTCTTAGCCAAGTGCTTGATTTGAACAAGAAAACTATTATTCATATTCCCAACGTCAATTCTGCCGAATCAACTAAAAATAAATATCAGGAAGTAGATCGTATCTTAGATCTGATCGGTGATTTGGAATATACCGATCCCACAACACACATTATGACCGTAAAAACAGCGCAAGGAAAACGCTTAAAAGTCGCTGATTTGGTTAATGACGATCCTAATATTCGCCCAAACGTTGTGGCTTATTTGCGTAATATAAAATCTGCAGATGAAATGGATATTATTATTGCATTAGGTATGGCAAAAGAAGGTTTTGACTGGAAATATTGTGAACACGCTTTAACCATTGGCTACCGTAGTTCTCTGACTGAAGTTGTTCAAATTATTGGACGAGTGACAAGGGACTGTGAGGGTAAAACTCACGCTCAATTCACAAACCTAATTGCTCAACCTGACGCAGAAAGTGAAGATGTAAAAAATGCGGTAAATAATTTACTGAAAGCCATCACGCTTTCTTTATTGATGGAACAAGTACTTGCACCAAATATTTCATTTCGCCGCCGCTCTGAAATCAATGAAGGCGAACCTCTGCCGGCAGGCACTATTATCGTTGATGACACAGTAAAAAAACCATCCGACCGAGTAATGAAAATTCTCAATGGTGGCAAAGAAGAAATTATGTCTGCCTTGTTACAGGATAATCGTGTAACTACTGGGATTATGACCGATGATCTAGCCCCTGAAACCTTAACCGAAGTGTTGTTACCACAAATTGTAAAAGAGCGATACCCAGACTTAAATGAAGATGAAATAACACAAGTTTGTAGTGGTTTCTCACAAGCTTTGGTTGTAACAGAATTAGGTGGCGTCATCAATGGCGAAGCTCTTCCTGACAATGCCATTATTGATGGTGTGCAAGAAGAAGGGGCTGACTATAAAACCGGTAAGCAGTTTGTCAAAATGGGCGAGAAATTCATCAATATTGAAAACTTAAACGTAGATTTAATCAGTTCAATCAATCCATTCCAACACGCTTATGAAATTTTATCTAAAGCCGTAACGCCTGAAATGTTAAAAACAATACAAGCAGTTGCAACTGTAACAAAAATTGCAATGACTGAAGAAGAGGCATTAATGCTTTGGTATCGTATTCAAGATTTTATGCGTAAACATCAACAACCGCCAAATATTCACTCTACGGATCCATTAGAACGCAGAATGGCAGAAGCAATTATCTTCTTACGCAATAAAAAAGCCGAAGAAATGGCAAGAGGAAAATAATGAAATTAAGCATAACCAAACCACAACCTCAAACACTTGAAGAAATTTTTGAGAATGATGAATTCGGGCTGTTTTCCGATATTAAAGCGAAAAAAGTCAAACCCGAACATCAAACGCTGGTAAATAATTTTAGAGAAATTGAGGATTTTGTCGAAAAATATCAAAGAGAACCTTCTAACCAAGGAAATATTACTGAAAAACAATTAGCAAGACGCTTAGCAAATTTACGCAACGATCCGGAAAAATGCAAAATTTTGCTGGATTCTGACCGCTTGCTGCTGTTACAAGAAAAAAAGATCGATGTAGAAAACATTAGAGAGCCTAAAAATCTTGCAGAGATTTTTGAAGCCGATCCCTTCGGATTATTAGATGTAGGCGATACTGATATTCTTAACCTAGTTCACATTCAACCGAAAAATCAAATAAGCCGCTATGAAGGAGAAGTTGTTGGTTCTCGCTCAGAGTGCCTTGATTTTGAACGTTATCAGCCAGTATTTTCTTTACTTCATCAATTACTAAAAGCCAAATCGGTAACGACTAAAAGGCACGAAACTGAAAATGTGGAAAAGGGGGATTGCTTTATTTTACAGGGTTTATTGGCTTGTGTTGTGGATAAAAATGAAGAAGATCGCCAATCCGATCGCAAAAATTTCCGCCTACGCATTATTTTTGAAAATGGTACGGAATCCAATATGCTTTCTCGTTCTCTTACAAGAGCTTTATATAAAGATGAAATGAGCAAAAGAATATTGTTTACCGAAGAAGTAAATCGTAATCGCTATTTAAATTTACTCTTCGGCAAACATACAGGTTATATCTATGTCGTTAAACTCAAGAAACCCAAAGCAGAACTCGCTGATTATCATCATCTTTATAAAATAGGCTTTACTTCGACAACCGTAGAAGAACGAATTAAAAACAGCGAAAATGATATAGCTTTTCTCGAAAGTGCGGTTATTCCCGTTGTAGCTTTCAAATGCTATGAGCTTAACCCGCATAAGTTAGAAATTCTGTTACACGAATTTCTTTATGCGCAACGTATTCAATTAACGCTTATCAGTAAAAATGGCTTCTCTTATCAGCCTAAAGAATGGTTTAATATTGAATTAGAAAGTATTGAAACGATAATAGAAAAATTAATCTCCGGAAATATTAAGGAATACCGAATAGACAATACGAATTCTAAAGTAATAAAGCGATAGACTTCATCGAAGCCTTTATTTCCATTAAACGCAAAGAAGTGGAACGCTTGAATATGACACCGCATCCGGTGGAATTTGAGATGTATTATGCTTAATCAGCAATAATATCCGCCATACTTAATAAAACGCCTGCCTGACCGCAGGTGTTTTTTATGGCTTGAATTTACAATCCAAGTGCAATAAAACGCTTTCAAAACCGACCGCACTTTTATCCGATTTGAATAAAGAAAAAGAATATATTTCGTGCAACTTGGCATTTCACACTGTTAATTTAACCAGTCTTTCCTTTTCAATACTTCAAATTTCCGCTACACTATCACCCCAATAAAACAACTCGAAAACCGACCGCACTTTTATGAACAACGATTATTTCAATCTCGACATTCCGACCCAAACCAATGATCACAAAATTTTGGCGAACGTTATCGCCGGTGCCGACAGCCTCGCGATCAGTGAAATTGCAGACCGCCATCAAGGCTTAACGGTCGTCGTTACGCCGGATACCAAAAGTGCGGTACGTTTAGAGAAAGTTTTACGCGAACTAAGCGCGCAGGAAGTGCGTTTCTTTCCCGATTGGGAAACCTTGCCTTATGATAGTTTTTCGCCTCATCAGGAGATTATTTCCGCCCGTCTGAGCGCCTTGTTTTATCTGCAAAACGCCAAGCAGGGCATTTTTATTCTGCCGATTAACACGCTTATGCAGCGGGTTTGTCCGCCGCAGTTTTTACAGCATAACGTGCTGCTGATTAAAAAAGGCGATCAATTGAATATCAATAAATTACGTCTGCAACTGGAAAACGCGGGTTATCGCGCGGTGGAGCAAGTGTTGGAACACGGCGAATATGCGGTGCGCGGTGCATTGTTGGATTTATTCCCAATGGGCAGTCAAATGCCGTTCCGATTGGACTTTTTCGATGATGAAATCGACAGCATCCGCACCTTTGATACGGACAGTCAACGCACGTTGCAAGAAATCGCCCGCATTAATTTGCTACCCGCACACGAATTCCCTGCCGACGATAAAGGCATTGAGTTCTTCCGTACCCGTTTCCGCGAAACCTTTGGTGAAATCCGGCGCGATCCGGAGCATATTTATCAGCAGGTAAGCAAAGGTACCTTAGTCGCCGGCATCGAATACTGGCAGCCGTTATTTTTTGAACAGATGGCGACCTTGTTCGATTATTTGCCCAATAACGTATTATTCGTGGATACGGAACATAACCAAACGCAAGCGGAACGTTTTTATCAGGATGCCGAACAACGTTTTGACAGTCGTCGCGTTGATCCTATGCGTCCGTTACTACCGCCGTCGCAACTATGGTTACGCATTGACGAAATCAACCGTCAGCTGAAAAATTATCCGCGCATTACCTTAAAAACGGAAAAAGTGCGGTCGTCCGTCAGACAGAAAAATTTAGCCGTCGCACCGCTGCCCGAGTTGCAAATTCAATCCCAGCAGAAAGAACCGTTGAAATTGCTGCGACAATTTATCGAACAGTTTAACGGCAATATTCTGTTTTCGGTGGAGACGGAGGGTCGCCGCGAAACTTTGTTGGATCTGCTCGCCCCGCTTAAACTCAAACCGAAACAAATCAAACGATTGGCACAAGCAAAGGAACAACCTTACGGTTTATTGATCAGTTCCTTGGATAACGGTTTTATGCTCGAAGGAGATAAACCGCTGGCGATTATCTGCGAAACGGAATTGCTCGGCGAGCGTGTGCAACAGCGCAGTCGCGATAAACGTAAATCCGTCAATCCGGACACGCTGATCCGCAACCTTGCCGAATTGAAAATCGGTCAAGCGGTGGTGCATTTGGATCACGGCGTCGGTCGCTACGGCGGTTTGGTAACATTGGAAAACGGCGGGATTAAAGCGGAATATCTCTTACTCACCTATTCCAACGATGCCAAACTTTATGTGCCCGTGGCGTCTTTGCATCTTATCAGCCGCTATGTGGGCGGTGCGGACGAAAATGCGCCGTTGCATAAATTAGGCAGCGACGCTTGGGCGCGTTCCCGTCAGAAAGCGGCGGAAAAAATCCGTGATGTCGCCGCCGAATTATTGGACGTTTACGCCCAGCGTGAAGCGCAAAAAGGCTTTGCTTTCCGTTACGATCGCGATGAATTCCGTCAGTTTGCCGCCACTTTCCCCTTTGAGGAAACCGTCGATCAGGAAATGGCAATCAATGCCGTGATTTCCGATATGTGCCAACCGAAAGCCATGGATCGTTTGGTGTGCGGCGATGTGGGTTTCGGTAAAACCGAAGTGGCGATGCGCGCCGCCTTTTTGGCGGTGATGAATCATAAACAGGTGGCTGTGTTGGTGCCGACCACGCTGCTTGCGCAGCAACATTATGAAAATTTTAAGGATCGTTTTGCCAATCTGCCGGTGAACGTGGAAGTGCTTTCCCGTTTCAAAACCGCTAAAGAACAAAAACAGGTGTTAGATAACTTAGCGCAAGGCAAAGTGGATATTCTGATCGGTACGCACAAACTGATTCAATCCGACGTGAAATTTCATGATTTGGGTTTATTAATTATTGATGAAGAACACCGTTTCGGCGTACGTCAGAAAGAAAAAATCAAACAACTGCGCGCCAATATTGACATTCTCACCCTCACCGCCACGCCGATTCCGCGCACCTTGAATATGGCGATGAACGGCATCCGCGATCTGTCGATTATTTCCACTCCGCCGGCGCGCCGTTTAACCATTAAAACCTTTGTGCGACAAGCCGATGAGATGATTATCCGCGAAGCGGTTCTGCGTGAAATCCTGCGCGGCGGACAGGTTTATTATCTGCATAACGATGTGGCGAGCATTGAAAATACGGCGGAAAAACTGACCGCACTTGTGCCGGAAGCGCGCGTCACGGTCGGACACGGGCAAATGCGCGAACGGGATTTGGAACGGGTGATGTCCGATTTCTATCATCAGCGTTTCAATGTGCTGGTCTGTTCCACTATTATCGAAACCGGCATTGATGTGCCGACCGCCAACACTATTATTATCGAACGCGCTGACAATTTCGGTCTGGCGCAACTTCATCAGCTACGCGGTCGTGTCGGACGCTCTCATCATCAGGCGTACGCTTATTTGCTTACGCCACCGCCGAAACTAATGACTAAAGATGCGGTGAAACGTTTAGAAGCGTTGGAAAGTTTGGATAATCTCGGTGCCGGTTTTATCCTTGCCACTCATGATTTGGAAATCCGCGGCGCCGGTGAACTGTTAGGTTCGGAACAAAGCGGACAAATCGAAAGTATCGGTTTTTCACTGTACATGGAATTGCTGGAAAGCGCGGTCAAAGCTTTGAAAGAAGGACGCGAACCGTCTCTCGACGAACTGACCCAACAGCAAGTGGAAATTGATTTACGCGTGCCGGCGCTGTTGCCGGAGGATTATCTCGGCGATGTGAATATGCGTTTGTCTTTCTATAAACGTATCGCCGGTGCGGAAAATAAAGAGGCATTGGACGAATTAAAAGTCGAACTGATCGACCGCTTCGGCTTGCTGCCCGAAGCGACCAAAAACCTTTTTCAAATTGCCGAATTGCGTCTATCGGCGAAACAGCTCAAAATTATTAAAATCGATGCCACCGTTCACGGCGGTTTCCTTGAATTTTCCCCGAATGCAGACATTGATCCGATGAAATTCCTCAATCTGATCAAACAACAACCCGCCGTCTTTAAATTCGACGGTCCGACCAAATTCCGATTTAACTGCGCCTTGGAACAACATAAAGTGCGGTTGGAATTTGTGGCGGATTTAGTAAAATCCCTATTGAATTAGCCGAATACCCCTTCGGCTTTTAACCAATCAAATAGCGCGATATTTTCACGTTTTAACAAAACAGCTAAAAAACCGACCGCACTTTCGTTATAATGAAGTCGGTCTAATTGTGTAACTTAAAGGAGAACCTATGTATTTAGATCAAATTAAATCCGAACTGCTTGAAGCGCAAGACGTATTAGCCAAATTTATCGCAGATGAAAACAACATCAAACTGATCCAACAAGCGGCTTTATTGATTGCCGACAGTTTCAAAAACGGCGGTAAAGTATTGTCCTGCGGTAACGGCGGTTCGCATTGCGATGCCATGCACTTTGCGGAAGAACTGACCGGTCGCTATCGCGAAAACCGCCCTGCTTACCCGGCAATCGCCATTTCCGATGTCAGCCATGTAAGCTGCGTAAGCAACGATTTCGGCTATGATTATGTGTTCTCTCGTTATATCGAAGGTGTAGGAAAATCGGGGGATGTTTTGTTCGGTTTATCCACTTCGGGCAATTCCAAAAACGTGCTGAACGCCATTAAAGCGGCAAAAGAAAAAGGCATGAAAGTGATTGCCATGACCGGAAAAGACGGCGGTCAAATGGCGGGATTAGCCGATGTGGAAATTCGCGTACCGCATTTCAGATACGCCGATCGCATTCAGGAAATTCACATCAAAGTCATTCATATTCTGATGATGTTGATTGAGTTTGAAATGGCGAAAGCGGCGTAATTTAAGTCGATATACAAAAAAGTGCGGTTTTTTACACCGCACTTTTGGCTGTTACAGCGTTTTTAAGGCTTATAAATAAACTCCACGCCCTCATCGTCTTCTTCCGACCAATCATCGTCCCAATCTTCACTGTCGTCAAACTGATGCTCGGCAAGTTGTTCCTGATGATAATCTTCCCATTTGAATTTCACTTCGTCCGTCGGCTTGGTTTCATCTTCCGTTTCACGCGGATTGGCTTCAATAAAATCCATAATATCGCGGGTCAGCGGCAAAACGTTTTTCCCCGTCGCGGCGGAAATCAGGTAGTAATCATCTTCCCATCCCAAACGTTCGGTAATGTCCTGTGCGCGCTGTTGCGCCTCTTCATCGCTGATGGTATCGATTTTGTTGAATACCAACCAACGCGGTTTATCCGCCAGTTTTTCGCTGTATTGGAACAATTCCGTTTCGATAACCGCAATATTATCCGCCGGATCGCTTTCATCAATCGGCGCAATATCCACTAAATGAATCAAGACCCGACAACGTTCCAAATGTTTCAGAAAACGGATGCCCAAGCCCGCGCCTTCCGAAGCGCCTTCAATTAATCCCGGTATATCGGCTATGACGAAACTGCGGTTGGCATCCACACGGGCTACGCCCAAGCTCGGCACCAAGGTAGTAAACGGATAATCCGCCACTTTCGGTTTGGCGGCTGAAACCGCACGGATAAAAGTGGATTTGCCCGCATTCGGTAAACCGAGCATACCTACGTCCGCCAACAACATAAGTTCAAGTTGCAGATCGCGTTTTTCGCCCGGTGTGCCGTTGGTTTTCTGACGCGGCGCACGATTGACGGAAGATTTAAAACGGGTATTGCCCAAACCGTGATAACCGCCTTTTGCCACCAACATTTTGGCACCGTGTTTGGTTAAATCGCCCAACACTTCTTTGGTATCATTATCAATGGCACGCGTTCCCACCGGTACGCGTAAACTAATATCTTTACCACGATGCCCGGTGCAGTTGGCGCTACGCCCGTTTTCCCCTCGTTCGGCGGCAAAACGTTTTTCAAAACGATAGTCGATCAGCGTGTTCAGATTTTCATCGGCAATTAAATACACATCACCGCCGTCACCGCCGTCACCGCCGTCCGGACCGCCTTTCGGAATATATTTTTCACGGCGGAAGCTCACGCAACCGTTACCGCCGTCACCGGCCTCAACGCGGATTAAAGCCTCATCAATAAATTTCATTATTTCACCTTTTTATCTGTAAACAGTTTGTGTCCTACTGCGGACATTATTGCGCCTAATACTACAACAAACGCGCCGATATAACTAACGGTATTTAATTGAGGATTGGCAAAATATTCAGGCGCAATGTAGTGGAACAAATGGGAAAACAAAATAGTAAACAGCGGCACCTGAGTAATGACTACGCTGACTTTCGACACATCCCAACGGTTTAACGCTTCGGCATACGCGCCATAGCCGATTAACGTATTTAAACAACAATAAATAAAGCACGCAAATGCAATACCGTTAAGGTTTTGCACTTGTGAAAACTCAGCAAAGGGCATAAAAACCAGCGCACAACCGATATACATCATCATCAAAATTTGTTGTGAACTGAATTGACGCAACATCAATTTTTGCGCCATCCCGTAAGCGACCCAAACCAGTGAGGCGGCGATACTTAACATGACACCGACGGAATACAGATTGAGTTCGAACAAAACATCAAAACGATCATTGAAAAACAAGCCCAATCCGAAAACCAGTACCGCTAAGCCAATTTTTTGGTGTAAACCCAATTTTTCTTTAAAGACCACAAC
>JBHBXR010000138.1:0-23160 GCA_041795785.1 Mesocricetibacter sp. | reverse complement strand
TAATCAAACTTGGTGCGGTAGCACTATTCTCATTCTTTGTTGTTGCTTGTAACAAAGCGGATCCGGCTGCCGATCTTAAAAAACTGACAGACTGGCAAGTCGCTCAGACTCAATCTCAAATGGCTTTCCAACAAGAATTCCAACAAAAAATGGCAACCCAAGATCCTGCGCAAATTGATGCGGCGGTGAAAGATTTTGGCGCTAAAGTGGCAGAAATCCAAAAAGGTTTAGATGCGCTTGATATTAAGAGTGAAGAAATTAAAGGCCTGAAAGATAAGATGAAAGCGGCTTTGGTTTTATCTAACGAGTTAGTTTTGGACAGCGTGAAAGTTATGCAAAACCCGACTGAAGAAGCGCAAAAAGCAATTCTGGATAAAACACAAAAAGTTATGCAAGCACAGCAAGATTTAGTGAAGTTGCAATCTGAATTGCAAGCTAAATATCCGGCTAAATAATTTGAATTAAATATGAAAAAACCTCTTGTTTGGCAAGAGGTTTTTTATTGCCTTTAAAAGCAAAATGTAAGTCTTGTTCGCGTATAAATATCCGTTTATGGTTTTTACAGAAAATAAGAAGGCTGCCGGTAAAACGGCAGCCTATCGAGAATATTGAACGGAATTATCAGTTCAGCCAAGAATATTGCGGTTCAATGATACCGTCCATATCCGCCCAGTATAATTGTAATGTGATTTCCCCTTTTGAGAATGGTGCCAATATGGCCGGTGCATATACGAAGTTCACGCCGTCCGGGCTGAAATAAAACTCCGGTGAAATATGGAAATTCTCTTTTGAAACAAAGGTGTTTTCATCGGTAGAAACTTTATTTTTGTAGTTTTCCCATAATAAATCTTTCAATTTCTTCTGTTTATCACGCGGAATAACGGTATCTAACTGTAATAATGCTTTTTTATTGGCATCAAAATTCAAATAGCGGGTGCTGTAAGTGCCGTGCGGACCGCCCAAATAAACATTACGCACTTGCGAGAAAGTAATGACATTTTGGCGTTGACCGATATAAGTGGTTTCCATACTGTACACCACCCCTAAATTACCGCCTTCTTTTAAACGGTATAATTCGGCATCATAGTTTTTCTGTAATTTATTAATTAAAACGGTTTTTTCTTCGCCGCGTTTAATTAAATTCAAATCAATTTTACCGGCTAATTCCGCATCCTGATTCAGGGTGTTTAAAATTTCCCGAACCAAAATGTTATCCAACCATTGAACGCCTGTTTCCACCGTATTGAAATAGTAATTCAGTTCGGATTCGGACGGCTCGTCATCGCTTTGTTGATCTTCGTGATCGTTGATCTCAAACTTCACCACCTCGGATTTCTCGAAAACAGGCACGGATTTTACTTGCAAGCTAGGAAATGTATTTTTGCCGGAAAATCCGTTATCAGCTTGCGTATCGCAACCTGACAGGCAAAATAAAGAGGATATGAATAATATCAATAAACCTTTTTTCATAATAAATTTCCTTTTAGATTTCGTATCTCACTTGCAAGAAGTGAGATACCCATAGGCGTTACATCTTTTCTACAGTTTTTATGCCTAATAAATCCAATCCTTGCTTCAATGTTTTTTCTGTTAATGCAGCTAATTTTAAACGGCTTAATTTTATGTTCTCGTCAGCATTTAAAATCGGACAATGTTCATAAAAACTGGAAAAAATACCTGCTAATTCATACAAATAGTTACATAAGACATGGGGTGTTCCCTCTTTTGCAACTGTTTGTACCGCTTCTTCAAATTGTAATAGTTTCACCGCTAATCCGTATTCTTTCTCGTCCGTCAGTTCAAGTCGGGCGCTGGAAAGTGCGGTCGGATTTACGTCGGTTTTGTTGAAAATGGAACGGATACGCGTATAAGCATATTGCATATAAGGCGCGGTATTTCCTTCAAAACTCAACATATTGTCCCAATCGAATACATAATCGGTGGTACGGTTTTTGGAAAGGTCCGCATATTTCACCGCGCCGATGGCAACCGCTTCAATAACAGCGGCTTTTTCTTGTTCCGAAAGGGTCGGATTTTTTTCATTAATTAATACCGTGGCGCGCTCAACGGCTTCATCCAGCAAATCGGCTAACTTCACGGTGCCGCCGGTACGGGTTTTAAACGGTTTTCCGTCTTTACCTAACATCATACCGAAGTTGTGATGTTCCAGTTGGAAACTGTCCGGTACATAACCCGCTTTGCGGGTAATCAGCCAAGCCTGTTGCATATGTTGGCTTTGGCGCGTATCGGAAAAAACCAACGCGCGATCCGCTTTTAATGTTTCGTAACGGTATTTCGCTGCGGCGATATCCGTTGTGGTATAAAGATAGCCGCCGTCTTTCTTCTGTACGATAACGCCCATCGGTTCGCCGTCTTTATTTTTGAATTCATCCAAATAGACGACTAATGCGCCTTCGTCTTCCACCGCCAAGCCTTGCGCTTTTAAATCCGCCACAATGCCCGGCAACATCGGGTTATACAGGCTTTCACCCATGACGTCCCGTTCGGTTAAGGTGACATTCAAACGGTTGTAATTTTGTTGGTTTTGCTGCATGGTAATATCCACCAGCTTTTTCCACATCGTACGGCAATATTCATCGCCGCTTTGCAGTTTCACCACATAATTACGCGCTTTTTCGGCAAATTCCGCATCGTTATCGTAATGCTCTTTGGCGGCACGATAAAAAGCTTCCAAATCGCTCAATTCCATTTCCGAGGCATGTTCGTTTTCCATTTTTTCCAAATAGGCAATCAACATACCGAACTGCGTTCCCCAATCTCCCACATGATTTGCTTTAATCACGTTGTTGCCTAAAAAAGTTAATGCACGTACAACCGCATCACCGATGATCGTCGATCGCAAGTGACCAACGTGCATTTCTTTAGCTACATTAGGAGAAGAATAGTCCGCCACGATGGTTTGAGTCTGAGCAACTCGGATGCCTAGTTTATCGTGACTTAACGCATACTCCACATTTTTGGCCACCCATGATGGGTTTAGGAAAATATTGATAAATCCCGGGCCGGCAATTTCTACTTTTTGAGCAATTTCGGTTAAATCGGCATGATCCAAAACTTTTTGTGCGAAATCACGCGGATTTAAACCTAATTTTTTCGCGGTGCCCATAATGCCGTTCGCCTGATAATCACCGAATTGGGCTTTACCCGATTGGCGTACTAAAGGTTCACATTGGTCATCCGCTCCGGAAGCGATCATAGCCTGTTTGATTTTTTCTGATAAAATTGCTTGAATATTCACGATTTAATACCTGTTTAATTTGCTGAAATAATCCGCTATGATAGCGTTTTTTTATCAGTTATAAAACGTCGGAACAAAGAAAATGCGCGAAGAAAATATTTTATTTAACAACCATACCGCACTTTATAATGAGTTCCTTCAATTCGAGCAAAAAATCATTTCACTGGCTGCTTATCTGGGACTAATTTTATCAGATTATGAAATCGATCACATTGCAGTTAGAGTAAATAATTGTAAAACAGCGAAAAGTTACCTCGAGTTGTTTGTAAAGTACGGTGTGATTTTGAGCGATAATATCGTCAACGGCAGAGTAATTTATCTGATAAAGTTGCACCAACCTTTAGTATTGGCGGGTCAAAAGGTGCAAATTATCGAACTTCCGTTTCCGAACGGAAAAATTTATCCGCAGGAAAGTTGGGAACACATTGAAATTGTGATCCCGTTTTTGGCGAAAGAATCAACAATCGAATGGATAGAACGAATTAAAAAACAATTTTTATTGAACCAAATGAGTGAGTTAAGCGTCAAAGTGGATGAACCTAAAGTTGATGGTGAAATTTTACCCAATCCGTCAATTGCTTTGAGTTTTGCGGATAAAACACAAAATCACAGTTGTATTAAAGTTCACCCTTATAGCATTGAAGAAATTATTGAGGTTAATTTGAAATGAAAAAAATAACGTTAGTATTCAGCGTATTATGTGCCGTCGGCTTAGCCGGTTGCGCCAACACAGACGTTTACAGCGGCAGTGTTTACACCGGTGAGCAGGCAAAAGAAGCCCGTTCAATCAGCTACGGCACTATTGTTTCCACCCGTCCGGTGAAAATTCAGGCGGATAACGAAGGTGTTATCGGCACTATCGGCGGCGGCGTAATCGGCGGAATTGCCGGTTCAACCATTGGCGGTGGCACGGGACAAGCCATTGCTTCGGCAATTGGCGCGGTTGCCGGTTCGATGATTGGCAGCAAAGTGGAAGAAAAAGTCAGCCAAGTCGATGCGTTGGAAATGGTGATTAAGAAAGATAACGGAGAAGAAATCGTCGTTGTGCAAAAAGCCGAATCCACCTTGGTTCCGGGGGCACGCGTACGCATTGTCGGCGGCTCCAGCTTAAATGTGTCTGCGCTTTAACCGCTTAAATCACAACTAAAAAGTGCGGTCGTTTTTCGCGGAGTTTTGAAAACTCAAGTGAAAACGACCGCACTTTTGTTATTAAAAGTAGTACTAATATGCGTTAGTCTGAACTCCCCAACGGAATCCGTCGGCTTCCATACAGGCGTTAATTAGTGTTTGTTGTTGAACCGGCGCAACTTTATTCATACCAATATCATAGACACAGCGAGAATATTTTGTTTGTACATCTTGTTGACTTACACCTTCTTTATACCAGTAAGCTGATGGGGGAGGCATTACACAGCCTGTTAATAAAACGGTACTCAAAATAACAAAAATTGGTTTCATATTTTATTTCCTTGATTATTTAACTTTTTCAGCGCTGAAACTGGTGTTTAAATCTTTAACGTCTTCTTTAAAAATAGCTTTTCCGGCAACTTCTTCAGCGTTCGGACCATAAAACTTCCCTTCATATGTGCCTGCTTGACTGATAAAGAAAGGAAGATTTCCTTCTGCAACCGCTTTTCCGCTAAAACCGTTACCTACGATGGGGGTTTCTTGTAATGCAATATTTCTGCGAGGATAGGTCATATCCAATTCACCTTTAATGGTTTTTTGGTTAAAGTCTGCGATTAATTCGGAATCTCCAATATTTTTTACATTGTTAGAAACATTGTCATATCGACTTGCGTTACCTTTATAAGTGACAACGCCCTGTTTAGGAATATTAGATTCGGGCGTCTCATAGCCAAAGTAGAAGATATCTCTTTCAGGATCTTTAGACACATTATAAAGAGTGCCTAAAGTTTTACTTAGAGCCAATCCGCTTAGTCCACCTACCGTACCTTTTATTTGGTTCATTAATAGCATTTTTGTGCCATTAACAATTATTTGGGAGTCGCTTTCTTTCGTTTTCATTAAGGCACCGTTAAAGGAGTATTGTCGATTATAGCCGGATAGTTCGGCAACTTTAGTATTTCCGTAGGTAACAGGTTCTTTATTGAGCTCCCCTTTTTGAAAGTTATTTTTATCAATGGTATGACCTGTATTTTCTAAACCAACCTTTGATGTCGTCAATTGATTTTCATTGTTTGTTGTTGAAGTAGATTGTGTAGTTGATGAATTAGTCGTTTGATTTTCAGCTGCTGTATTTGCCGTATTATTTTGCGGTGTCGGTTGTGGCGATTCATTATTTTTATTCCCACCACCGCCCCCGCTACAAGCAACCAGCATAACTGATACCAATGTAATAACCGCTGTATTTAATTTGTTCATAGAATGATCCTTAAAGTTAGTTAAATAATTGTGGATAAAGGCTATTAAACTCAATGGTTGAGTTAAATCAGGAATATACAATTTAATAGAAATCAACACAAGCGTATAAATCAGAAAAATATCACTCAATGAGTAAATTCTTGAGGCGGATCACAAATGAAAAGGTTTATTGCGGCGGAAGTGGATTTGGCAATCGGTAAGCGTATTCAGCAGCGACGTAAAGAAGTCGGGTTTACCGCTGAGAATCTGGCGGAACAAATAGGGGTGTCACAGCAGCAATTTTCCCGTTATGAACGGGGAGCGACGAAAATTAATGTGGCGCATTTGGTGAATATTGCGGTGATTTTAGATACGCCGATCAGTTGGTTTTTTGTGGACAGTAAAGCGGAAAATTTGACTTTTTCCGATAAAGAACAATATGTTCCGGTGAGAAATGATACGTTGAAATTAAGACTGGATTATCATTGGTCAAAACTTTCCAATGAACAGAAACGCAGTTTGATCAGTTTTTTGGATACGATGAATAAGTAATTAAGCCGAACAAGATCAAAGTGCGGTTGATTTTTATCACGTTTTGAAAACTCGGACAAAATCGACCGCACTTTTTGCTTACAAATTATGTCCAATTTTCCCGTTTGGCTTTTTGCAGTTTTGTGTAAGCGGCGAGGAGTTTTTGATGGGCGGTGAAGTTGGTTAACTGTTCGTCGTCCGCCAGTAAGTCATAGAACGGGTTGCCGCCTTGAACGGCATTCCAAGCGAAATCCACCGTATTTTTGCCGTACATTTTTTCGAACACCATACGATATTGCTGCGGCTCGCGGTTTTCATCGGCGAATAATTCAATACTGTTGATTAAGCAGCGGTAGTAATTGGCGCGCTGCGGTGTGAAAACCGAGCCGTTCATATTATATGTCCAGTTCGCCCAATCCAATGCCGAATCGAGTTCGCCTAAGGCAAGGTGTAACATTGATTTCAATTCGCCTATGCGTAAGGTTGTCCAGCCTGATTGCGGAGGCGCAACAATGCCGATAAATTCGCGCACGCGGGTGGCGTCGTCAATACCTTGTTCGTCCAATTCCGTCAGTAATTCGCGATAGGTTTCAGTCTCATGATGGAAATGCGGCAGATCCAAGAGGATTTCACGCCAATCCATGCCCGCATTGTTATTGGCGTAAATCAGATCGTCGGCAGGATAAATATCCGACATCCCCGGCACGATAATGCGGCAGGCATACACATCTAAGTGATTGTAATCCATCACATAAACTTGTTTTCCTAATTTGTCGAAAATATTCATCAGGCTGTGGTATTCCTGTTCGGTGGAACCGGAAAAGTTCCAATCAACGAAATCATAATCAGGTTTTTCTTTAAACAAATCCCATGAGATCAAGCCGCTGGAATCAATAAAATGGGTTTCCAGATTGGCGTGTTCGGCGACATCGTCATTATTAAAAGAAGGTGGCGCAAATACGTCCAAATCTTTCAGGCTGCGACCTTGTAATAATTCGGTGACCGTGCGTTCAAACGCCACTTGGAAATTCGGGTGTGCGCCGAAAGAGGCGAAGCAGGTGCCGTTGTGCGGATTTAATAAGATGACGCAAATCACCGGATATTTGCCACCCAGTGAAGCGTCATAAGCTAAAATCGGGAAACCTTCCTCTTCCAGCTTTTGAACGGCTGCCTGAATGGTCGGATAGCGAGCGATGACTTCCTGCGGAATTAACGGCAAGCTGACGGCTTCGGCAATAATTTTATTTTTGACATAACGCTCAAATACTTCGGATAAACCTTGTACGCGCGCTTCATACTTGGTATTGCCCGCCGACATTCCGTTGGAAACGTACAGATTGGCGATAATGCTCTGCGGAATATAGACGGTTTGCTGATCGGACTGACGCACATAAGGCATTGCCACGATGCCGCGTTCATAATTACCCGATTGCAAATCCACTAATAAATCGGGCGTCAGATCACCTTCGGGATCGAAATGTTCGAGCAAATAATCGTCTAAAATGCCTTCCGGCAGTAAATCTTCATCCTCAATCGGAAACCATTTTTCACTCGGATAATGCACGAAATCGCCGTTGGCGATATCTCGTCCCAAATAATAATCGGCGAAAAAATAATTGGTGGAAAGACGCTCAAAATATTCGCCTAAAGCGGAAGCCAACGCCGCTTTTCGACAGGCGCCTTTACCGTTGGAAAAACATTGCGGACAATCTTTGTCGCGAATATGCACCGACCACACGTTCGGCACCGGATTGAGCCAAGAAGCTTCTTCAATATTAAAGCCAAGTGCGGTCAGTTTTTGCTGAAATTTTGCGATACTGTCTTCCAACGCGGCATCTTTGCCGGGGATAAAAGTTTGTTCTGTCATTGCGTTACCATTCTGTTAGAAAAATCGCTGCATAATATTGTAGTTCAGGGTTACAAGCAACTTAATTCCAAGCGTTTGTTATGAAATTGTTGCAAAGTGCAGCGGTGTCCGACGCTGAGTACAATCATATTCGGCAGTTTGCTGCGGATTTTGCTGTACAAAATATGTTCGGTCGGTTCATCTAACGCAGAGGTGGTTTCATCTAAAAACACCACATCGGGTTTCGTGAGAAAAATACGGATAAACGCCACTCGTTGTAATTCACCGGGGGAAAGGATCACCTGCCAGTCGTTATCCGTATCCAACGCCGCAATATATTTTTCCAAACGGCATTTTTGCATATAGCGTTCCAGTTCGGGATGATAGGGATCGATATTCGGATAGCAAATGGCTTCGCGTAATGTTCCCTGAGGCACATAGGGACGTTGCGGTAGAAACAGGATTTCCGCGTTGCACGGACGTTCTGCGATTCCTTCGGTGGCAAAAGGATAGATGCCCGCAATGGCTTTTAATAGAGTGGTTTTCCCGCTGCCGGAAGGGCCTTGAATTAACAATGCGTCGCCCTTGGAAAGTTCGATATTCAGCTTATTAAACAAGGTGTTGCCTCGCTGATCTTTAATGCTGAAATCACGCAATGCGACGCGTTGGCTGCATTCTGTCGGATGATCGATAAGGTGGGCGTCCAAATAATCTAAAGTGGACATAAAACCGTGCAGACGGTTTAAACGCGCTTGATACAGGGTAAATTCCTCATAAAACAGACGGAAAAAGGACAGCGCCCGCATTAAGCGGTTAAACGCTTGTACGGTTTGGTGCATATCGCCTAAGGTTGCTTGTCCGGCAAAGAAACGCGGCGCTTGCAGCATTAAAGGCAAAATCATCGCCACTTGGGTAACGCCCGTATTAAAGCCGTCCAAACCGAGCATTTGACGTACAATCCGCCAGCGGTTTTGAATCACGATATGAAATTTCTCGCTTAAATTCGACCGCTCTTTTGCTTCACCGTCGTAGAATGCAATGCTCTCCGCATTGTCGCGCACGCGGATCAGAGAATAGCGGTAATCCCCGTTATAGTGTTCTTTATCGAAATTCAGTTTAATCAGCGGATAGCCGATCCACACGGAAATCGCCGTAGCGGTGAAGATAAAAGCGTAAATAAACAGCACCATATCCGGTACTTTTACGCCCAACAATACGATGAAGCCCGAAAGTGCGGTTAAAATCAGGGTAAATTCTATGATGGACACAATGGCGCCGATAACGCCGTCAATCAATTCCACCGTGCCGCTAATAAATTCGCGGGCGTCTTGTTCGATACGTTGATCAATGTTATCGGGCAGATCTTTTTCATATTTCACCCGATAATAATTTTTATTGTTCAGCCAACGTTTCAACATTTCCGCATTGAGTTTTTCCAACCAACGGATTTCAAATACTTGACGCACGAGATAATTCAGAATGGCGTGAATGATTTTAAAGATCACCAACATTGCATTAATGGTTGCGAAAAACCAAAACGTATCGGCGTCTTTATTTTGCAATGAGCTGTACAGCCCGTTATAAAAAAAGGTGTTCAGTACGCTGATTCGCACTTCCAATAAAATAAACAGCAGAAGAAGCAGAATCAAACCGAGGGTTTTATATTTATTGCTGTTTTCAAAACAAGGCTTACTGATAAGCCAGAATTTTTTGCCGAATTGCGTGCGTTTCAGCAACAAAGCAGTTATCACCAATCCGACGGTGACCGATAAAAGTGCGGTCAAAATCCATAGAAAACTGTTATTGAGTTGTGTTTGCCAGTTCATTTATTTTCTCAAAACGACAAAAGGGCAGTTATCAATAACCGCCCCGAAATAAGATAAGATTAATTAAAATTCCACTTTAGCGTTAAGGAAGACTTCGCGACCGTAACCTAATGAGATTGGCACGATGTAGCTATCCGCATTACCTGAGGTGGATTGATAATAAACTTTATCCGACAGGTTTTTGCCGTTTAATTGCAGGCTGAATTTTTTACCTGAAATTTTGGTTTCATAGGCTAAAAACGCATCATAGATTACCGCATCCGGAATTTTGTACGCGGTTTTATAGTTGGACGTATAAGCGTTCCAAGAGCCTAAATAGCGAGCGCCCGTGCCGATACGCCATTCACCGTTTAAGAAACGTCCGAGGTCGTAGCTGAGGAATAATGCGCCCTGGTGTTTCGGTACACCGATCAGTTGTTTGCCGACGGCATCAGGATAGCTTGCGTTTTCGCGGTGTTTCACTTCCGTGTAAGTGTAGGTTGCCGATGCGCTGAGTTTATCGGTGAGATAACCGTTTACGTCGACTTCAACACCCTGTGAACGTTGCTTACCCGCAATATACACATCGCCGTTGGAATCGGTTTCCGCAACATTACGTTTATCGATATTGAATAAGGCTAATGTTGCGTTGATATTGGCGCTTTCGTATTTGGTACCGATTTCGACGGATTTGCCTTGTTCCGGCGCTAAGCCTGAATCCACTTTGTCGGCAATGCTGAATTGCGGACGGAAAGATTCGGCGTAGTTGGCATAAGTCGCCCAATTCGGCGTAAATTTATATACGGTACCGAATTGGTAAAGCAATTTGCCGTCGTGTTGGTCGGTGTTCGGTACAAAGGCATCGCCGATACGATGGCGCCCCGCCGTTTGATCGAAATATTCATAACGCAAACCGCCGGTGACGATTAAACTGTCGGTTAAATAAGCGGTATCCTGTACATAAACGCCAAGGGTTTTGATGTTATTGATTTGGAAGTTATTCGCCGCTAAAGTTTCTTTCGCATCCGGGCTGGTATAAACCGGATTGTCGATATTCAATTCACTCCAGCCGCCGTTATTATATACCGGACCGGTGGTGCGATAGTTGCGGCTGGCATCGGCACCGATAATGAAACGGTTGGCGATGTCACCGATGGCAAATTCGCCCACTAAATTTAAAGACGCGCTGTGAACCCGTTGATCCGCCGCTTGTTTTTCCAAACGACGCAATGCGGTACGCGGATCTAAAGTGCGCGTGGTGTTGCCCGATTTATAAGATAAGGTGTTGGTGTAATCGGTGTTGACCGCCACCACACGGGTTTGACGATAGTTATATTTATCGCGCGCATAACCGTAAGTGAAATTCAGTTTCCATTGGTCGTTTAATTTTTGTTCGACTTTCACCTGAATATTATCGGTTTTGCCGGTGGTTTGGTTATTCGGTTCGTCCAAACGGCGTTCGGCAGGGATGTTTACTACGGATCCGTTTACCAACTGTGTGCCGCGATCAAAAGGTTGGGTGTAATCTAAGTGTTCGTAAGCGAGTAAAACCTTGGTTTTATCGTTTTCCCAAGCCAATGACGGCGCATAAGTGGTGCTTTTCACTTCACCGAAATTACGCCAGTAGTCCTTTTCCTGTTTATCGTAAATAAAGCGGTAAGAAAAACCGTAGCCCAATCCGCCGGTGGAATCCAACTGCGTCCCCCACATACTGTTATTGCCGACGGTGCCGCCGATAACGTGCTTGCTTTCTTTTTGCGGTTTTTTCGTGATAACGTTGATGATACCGCCCGGATCCTGAATGCCGTATAAAACGGAAGCCGGACCTTTTAACACTTCCACCGTTTCCGTGGTCGCGCCAAAGTTATGAGACGGTCCCGCTTGAGAGCCGTTACGCATAATGGAGTTGTCACGGTTGCCGCCGAAACCGCGTTTTTGTACCGCATCAAAAATGCCGCCCAAGGTATTGGCTTGGCTGACACCGCTTACACTGGATAGGGCATCGACTAAATCATTGGGTTTACGGTCTTGGATTAGTTTGGAAGTGACGACATTGACGGTGGTAGGCGTGTCGATAATAGGCACGTTCACTTTGGAAACGGAAGAAGTGCCGACGGCGTGATAACCGACTTGCTGCAATTCTTCGGCGTTAATATCTACATTAATCTGCTCTAGATTGTCAGCGCCCTGATTCGGTTCAGCCGCATAAACGGAAAAAGACATTGCCGCAAAAAGTGCGGTCGAAATTTGATTTAGTTTGAATTTCATCGTGATTCCTATTAATAGAGGGAAAAACGGGCGAAGTATAGCAAAGGCTGTTTTTCTGTCAATATTAATAGGAATTATTTTTATCTTGATAACTGTTATTATTTGTTGATGTAAGATTTCAACGTTTGCTCAATTTCATCAATCCAATCCGGCTCAAATCGGGTGAAACC
The DNA here is from genome assembly GCA_041795785.1 of Mesocricetibacter sp. GTDB lineage: Bacteria > Pseudomonadota > Gammaproteobacteria > Enterobacterales > Pasteurellaceae > CAJPST01. Next base: position 10,917 of record JBHBXR010000138.1, on the reverse strand, counting down.
GGCTTGCAAGCGGGCGTCCGGATCCGTTTGTTTTAATGCGTCGGTCACTAAGTTCCAAAGTGCGGTCATTTTTTTTCCTGTTTTTCTGCGCTGTAACGAATTAAACCTTCTTGCTGGGTGGTGGCGATCAAACGCCCCTGACGATCAAAAATCTGCCCGCGTGACAATCCTCTGGCGCCGTAAGCATTGTTGCTTTCAATGGCATAGAGCAACCAGTCGTTTAAGTCGAAAGGGCGGTGAAACCAAATGCTGTGATCGATGGTCGCCACTTTCATTCCCGCTTGCATAAGACCTTTTTCATGAGGATGCAAAGCGGTGAGCAACGGGTGAAAATCGGAAAAATAGGCGAGCAGGCACTGCTGGATATGTTGTGCAAGCGGCGCCGTGCCGTTAGCTTTCACCCAAGTATATTGTTCCGCCGGCAGTTTTATGCCTTGAAACGGATTATTAATATATTGCGTGCGGATATCGAAAGGACGTTCCGCCGTCAGTTTGTCGCGTAACGGTTCGGGAAGGTATTTAGCCAGTTTCTGCATCACCAGACTTTCCGAAACAAAGGTGTCGGGCGAATCCACCTGCGGCATCCGACTTTGATGCTCAAATCCCGTTTCGCTCACTTGAAAAGAGGCGGTGACGTGACAAATAGGTTGATTATGCTGAATGGCTTTGACTCTTAACGCCGTGAAACTGCGCCCTTCGCGCAGGGTTTCCACATCATAAATAATCGGATTCAAGCTATCGCCCGGCGACAAAAAATAGGCATGGCAGGAATGCAGGATACGATCCGGCGGCGCCACTTGAATAGCGGCGGAAAGCGCTTGCGCCACCACCTGACCGCCGAACACTTGGCGCAAGCCGAGATCCTGATTTTGCCCGCGGAACAGAAAATCATCCAAGCGTTCCAATTTGAGCAGTTTGATTAAATCGTTTAATACTTGAGACATGTTGTTTTCCTTTTAAAAACTATTCGAAATCCGACCGCACTTTTGTGAAGACTGTCGCGTAATATTTAAACGCCTGACCGCAAAACATTTGCAATCGCCTTTGGCTTACTGCATAATACGAGTCCTTAGCCGTTCGGCTAATCCAATGGAAACCTTCTCGGTCCCTCGCAATGGTGTCCGGTTTACCCGGTCAGGTTCGGAAGAAAGCAGCCAAAGTCGGAATTTCCGTGTGCCGAGATCAAGCCGGGAAGGTTTCCGCCCGACTCATCCTTTCTTATTTTAAATTTTCCAGTTTCGTCAATAATACGTCGTCGGTTTGCGCTTGGATTTTGTGCATGCGATAAACCAATAATAGGGCTGCCGCCGTTAAGCTGACCACAAAACCGATCCAAAAACCTTTGGCGCCTAAATGCGGCATGATCAAATCCGTCATTGCCAAGGTATAGCCCACCGGCATACCGATAACCCAGTAACAGAATAAAGTGATATATAAAATCGCTTGCGTATCTTTATAACCGCGCAGCACGCCGCCTGAGACTACTTGTACGGTATCGGAGAACTGATAAAGTGCGGCGAGAATCAATAAACTGCCCGCCATGGCGATGACATTGGCGTCTTTTACGAAGATCATCGCAATTTGTTCGCGCAGCACAACGGTGATTAACGCGGTGATGACGGTGAGGCTTAAACCCACCATCAATGCCGAGTAGGAAACCAATTTTGCTTTTGCAGGCGAACCTTCGCCTAAACGCTGACCGACTAGAATCGTCGCCGCCATGCCCAAGGACATCGGCAACATAAAAATAAAAGAACTGGTGTTCAGCGCAATTTGATGGCTGGCGACCATATTGGTGCCGAGTGGCGAGAGAAACAGCGAGGTTAACGCAAATAGCGCTACTTCACAGCATAACGCTACGGCAATAGGAAAGCCTAAACGTAATAATTTGCTTAAGGTAGCGAAATTCGGTTTCTCAATAATGCCTTCGAATACGTTCAGATCACGTTGATTGCGGGCGTATTTGCTGTATGCGATCATCATTAAACACATTACCCAGTTGACGATTGCCGTAGCAATGCCGCAGCCCACCGCGCCGAAAGCGGGCAGTCCCAATTTGCCGTAAATAAAAATATAATTGAGCGGAATGTTCAGCAACAAACCGAACAAAGTGATCACCATTGCCGGTTTGGTTTTGGCGATGCCGTCATTTAAACAGCGGAAGTTGATCATCAACAAATAAGCCGGCAAACCGAACAACATGGCGTGCAAATAGCGGATGGTAATATCCGCCAGTTTGGGTTCCATATTCATTGACAGGATGACAATATCGCTGTGGTAAATCAATAAACCGAGAGGAATGCAGCTGCCGATGACGATCCAAATGCCTTGCCGCACCTGATGAGCGATACGGTTACGTTTGCCGGAACCGTTTAAATAAGAAATGGTCGGCGGCAACGCCAACAACAGACCGTGTCCGAACAACACCAACGGAAACCAAATTGACGCACCGACCGAAATCGCCGCCATATCCGCCGCACTGACGCGTCCCGCCATAATGGTATCCACCAACCCCATGGAATTTTGCGCTACTTGTGCCAACAGAATAGGCAAGGCGATGGCAATTAATTTTTTCGCTTCAGTATGATATGCTTGCCAGCGACTGATTTTTTGCATAAAAAGATCCGAGTTTAATTTATAATCGTAGAAAATTTAATCAGAGAGAAAATTATATGTTTACAGGTATTGTGCAGGGCACGGCTCAAGTTGATCAAATCATTGAAAAGACAAATTTTAAAACACACGTCATTAAAATGCCACAGGAATTACTGACGGATTTGCAAATCGGCGCCTCCGTCGCACATAACGGCGTTTGCTTGACGGTGACGGAAATCAACGGAGATTCGGTCAGTTTCGATCTGATGCAGGAAACCCTGCGTATTACGAATTTAGGCGCATTGCAGGCGGGCGATTATGTCAATATTGAACGCGCAATGCGGATGGGAACGGAAATCGGCGGACATATTTTGTCCGGTCACGTTTATTGCACGGCGCAAGTGAAACAAATTCTGCCGTCGGAGAACAATCTGCAAATTTGGTTTGAGTTGCCGCAGGCGGATGTGATGAAATATATTCTGACCAAAGGTTTTATCGCCGTGGACGGAATCAGCCTGACCATCGGCGAAGTAAAAGGGCAGCAGTTTTGCGTCAATCTGATTCCTGAAACCTTGCATCGAACCTTAATCGGCAAACGTCGTGTCGGTGATTTGGTCAATATCGAGATCGATCCGCAAACCCAAGCCATCGTCGATACCGTAGAACGTTATTTGGCGACGAGAACTTGTTAATGAAAAAAACGCTTAAAATTCTGACCGCACTTTTAGCCGCCTTAAGCTTTAACGTGCAGGCGCATCCGCACGCTTTTATTGAAATGAAAACCAAAGTGTTGGTGCAAGACAATCGGTTAGTCGGCTTTTCGGTCAGTTGGCTGTTGGACGAAGCCAGTTCTTCTGAAATTCTGTATGATTTAAAAGCGGCGGAAAAGGATCCGAAGGCAAAACAAAAACTGATTGACGACATTATGGTGAACGTGGTCAACGAGCATTATTTCAGTTATTTGTATGATAAAGACGGCAATAAAGTGAAATACAGCGCCAAGCCGTTGAATTACGGTGTAAAAGCGGAAACATCCAAAAACAACGGTTATTTGGCGAATTATTATTTTGATTTTATGTTGGCAAAGCCGCAACCCTTAGCGGATAACCTGTTTACGTTGATGATTTACGATCCGACTTATTATGTATCCATGTATTATGGAGGCAAAAGTGCGGTGGATTTTTCCGCCGTTCCGAATCATTGTCAGGCGGAAATGATTGATCCGACGGTGGATGAAAAAACGCGCGAATATGCGCAGTCATTGGATAAATCGCAACGGGAAGCGGATTTTTCCTTAGGCGCCCAATTTGCACAAAAAGTGATCTTGCAATGCAAATAAGAAAGTTAAAATTAATCGCGCTGTTTTGCCTGCTGATTGTCGCCATCGGTTTTTTATTCCCTTGGCTGTTTAAACAAGTGGTGGTGTGGCAACGTGAGTTTAACCAACTGTTATCGGAATATTTACATCGGATTAAACAGGATCCCGTTACGGCGGGCGGCGGTTTAATTCTTATCAGTTTCTTGTACGGCGTATTTCATGCCCTCGGTCCTGGACACGGTAAATTTATCATCACCGGTTATTTGTCTACCCATCAATCCAAACTTGCCGCCAGTATGAAGCTGACGTTTTTGTCTTCGTTGATGCAAGGCGTGGTGGCGGTTGCGGCGACTTCCGTGATTGTGGTGGCGCTTAATCTGTCTTCCGCTTATTTCAAACTCAGCCAGCTGTGGATGGAACGGATCGCCTTCGGTTTAATTTTGTTACTCGGCGTGCAGTGGTGTTATCAAAGCCTGAAAAAATTATGGCAACAGAGAAAACAAACGTCGCAACCGACGATTCAACGTATTCGTCTTGCCGAAGCGCCGTTGAAAATCGGACAAAATACCTTTGTAGCGGGGCGACAAAATAAAAGTGCGGTCGTAAATTCAAGTGAAATTTATACCCGGCACCACGACGAACATTGCGCCTGCGGACATCAGCACATTCCCGCTCCAAATCAGTTAGAAAATGCAGACAGCATTAAATCGCAACTGTTGGTTATTTTAAGTATCGGCATGCGTCCTTGCACGGGGGCGATTTTTGTGTTGTTTCTTGCTTATATGATTGATCTTTATATTTGGGGTATTTTAGCCACCATGGCGATGGCGCTCGGTACGGGCATTACTTTGTCGGGTTTCGCGTTGTTGGTGTTATACGCCAGACAAACTGCGGTAACGTTGGGGAAATGGTATCTCACACCGAAACTGAAAATTCATTTCAACAGCTTGCTCAAATTGATTTTCGGCATTTTGTTGATCGGCTTTGCCCTCAGTTTAATTTATGCCACGACCTTGCCGAGCAGTGGCGGCGCAGTGTTATTCGGACGTTAAAGATATTTTTTAACAAACACGGTTGTTTTTAGCGCCGAATAAATGTTATTTTGTACAAAAATTCATCTTAATCGTTTAATCCATGCAAGAGTTTAAAAGGAGTGTTTATGAAAAAATCGACGGCAGACAAAATTGCATTAGTGATGGTGAGAGATATTTTACGCGTCAATTCGGAGGAATACCGCACCATTAACGCCTTTTTAGCGGAAGATATCGCCGCTTTCGTGAAAACCTTATCCGATTCGCTGCAAAAAAATATGGATGACAGCGTGAAAGCGTCGGAAATTATCAATGCTTATAAAGGGCAACCGTTAAAATGAGCCTGTTAGGATTAAAAGTGCGGTCGCTTTTTTGAGTGTTTTGGTAGCTTGCACTTTTTTATCGTAATAGTATAATCAGCAACGTTTTATGTCCGTGTGGTGGAATTGGTAGACACGTTAGGTTCAGGTCCTAATGCCCTCGGGTGTGCAGGTTCAAGTCCTGTCGCGGACACCATCTCAAGGGTACGGTTTTTAAATCCGTACCTTTTTCATTTGAACGGCTTTTGCCGTTTGCCCGACAAATTTTGACAAGTCTCTGATTTTTTGCCTTATTTCGATTATAAATATCTGCAAAAAGCACTTAAATTGTGCCATAATCCTTTTCGCCCTTTATTTAAAGGCATTCCCATCATAAGCAAACATCTTTTCGAGGAGCGAACCGTGAGTCAAAAAAATACAATTATTTATACACATACTGATGAAGCGCCCGCTTTAGCCACTCAATCTCTTTTACCTATCGTACGCGCTTTTGCCAAAAGCGCCGATGTTGATGTCGTCACTGCCGATATTTCTTTGGCGGGGCGTATTTTGGCGTTATTTCCGGAATATTTAAGCGACGCGCAACGTGTGCCGGATGCGTTGGCACAGTTGGGCGAATTGGTGAAACAGCCGGATGCCAATGTGATCAAACTGCCGAATATCAGTGCTTCCGTGCCGCAGTTGACCGCCGCGATTGCCGAGTTGCAGGCGCAGGGTTATCCGTTGCCGAATTATCCGGCGGAAGCGAAAACCGACGAAGAAAAATCCGTACGCGAGCGTTATGATCGCATTAAAGGCAGTGCGGTGAACCCTGTTTTACGTGAAGGCAACTCCGATCGTCGCGCGCCGAAAGCGGTGAAAAATTTTGCTAAAAAATATCCGCACAGTATGGGCGCTTGGAGTAAAGATTCCAAATCCCATGTTTCTACAATGCAAGGCGGCGATTTTTATGCCAACGAACAATCCGTCACTGTTGCCGATGCGACAACGGTTTCATTCGTCTTTACCGATAAACAGGGCAACAAACAGGAATTACGCAAGCCGCTTGCGTTAAAAGCGGGCGAAATTATTGATGCGACTGTGATGAGCAAAAAAGCCTTATTGGCGTTTTTAAGCGAGCAGGTTGCCGATGCCAAAGCCAAGGGCGTATTGTTCTCGTTGCATATGAAAGCGACGATGATGAAAGTATCCGATCCGATTATTTTCGGTCATGCGGTGAAAGTTTTCTTTGCGCCGTTGTTTGAAAAATACGGCGAACAGCTGGCTGCGATTGGCGTGAATGTCAACAACGGTTTCGGTAACTTATTGAGTAGTTTGGATAAATTGAATGCCGCCGAGCGCGCCGCCGTAGAAGCGGAAATTGCTGCAGTTTATGCGGATAATCCGGATTTGGCGATGGTGGATTCCGATAAAGGCATCACCAATTTACATGTGCCGAGCGATGTGATTGTCGATGCGTCGATGCCGGCGATGATCCGCAATTCCGGTCGTATGTGGGATAAAAACGGCGTTGCACGCGATACCAAAGCCGTGATCCCTGACAGCAGTTATGCCGGTATTTATCAAACGGTGATCGATTTTTGTCGTGAAAACGGCGCATTCGATCCTGCGACCATGGGAACCGTGCCGAATGTCGGGTTAATGGCGCAAAAAGCGGAGGAATACGGTTCGCATGATAAAACTTTTGAAATCAGTGCGGACGGTGTTGTACAACTCATTGACGAGCAAGGAAAAGTGTTAACCGAACACCAAGTGGAAGCGGGAGATATTTGGCGCGCTTGTCAAACCAAAGACGCACCGGTCAGAGATTGGGTTCAACTGGCGGTTAACCGTGCGCGTTTAAGTGAAACGCCTGCCGTGTTCTGGTTGGATGAAAAACGTCCGCACGATGCGGCGTTAATTGCAAAAGTGAAAGCCAATTTGGCGGAACTGAATACCGACGGTTTGGATTTGCGTATTTTACCGCCGGTAGAAGCCTGTTTGTTCAGCTTGCAACGTCTGAAAGAGGGCAAAGACACCATTTCCGTTACCGGCAACGTGCTGCGTGATTATTTAACAGATTTGTTCCCGATTTTAGAACTGGGCACCAGTGCGAAAATGTTATCCATCGTGCCGTTGATGAACGGCGGCGGTATGTTTGAAACCGGTGCAGGCGGTTCGGCGCCGAAACACGTCCAACAATTTTTAGCGGAAAATCATCTGCGTTGGGATTCTTTGGGCGAGTTTTTGGCTCTGGCGGTTTCGTTGGAACATTTGGCGCAAAAAACGGGCAACGCCAAAGCGCAAGTATTGGCGGACACATTGGATGCCGCGACCGAGCAGTTATTGTTAAACGGTAAGTCGCCTAAACGTAAAGCGGGAGAACTGGATAACCGCGGCAGCCATTATTATTTGGCGCGTTACTGGGCGGAAGCGCTTGCCGCACAGGATAAAGACGCCGCATTGAAAGCGCATTTCGCCCCTGCCGCCGCACAACTTGCCGCACAAGAAGCGCAAATTCTGGCGGAATTGAATGCGGTGACGGGAGCGGTGGATATCGGCGGTTATTATGCGCCTAACCCGTTTAAAACGGCACAGGCAATGCGTCCGAGCGCAACCTTGAATGCGGTGATTGATGCGTTGTAATTAGTGAACGTTGTTCTATTTTGATAAAAGGCTGTTTGAGGAATCAAACAGCCTTTGTTAAATATAAACATCCACAATAGTGACCCGAACCCCATTTACACAACCGAAAAACTCCCCAAAAACCGACCGCACTTTCCCACTAAAAACGCCTTTATCTTTAGCTTACAACCGCTTATAAAACTGATAAGTTACTCATTTTGAAGGATTTGTGAAGCGGCTCACGGTTTTTATTTTTGTAATAGGCTAGAATATAATCAATCACCTGATAGTAAAGTGCGGTTAGTTTTGCGGATGTTTTTTTAAATCTATTTATTTTTGAAAAATATATTCCAAATGATGCTTGCGGGATAGTTTATAATGTTAAGAAAATTATATAATTTTGCCAGAAAAGAAATTGATTATTGGTATTGTGCGATGAATGCCTATGTAATATTACTTTTCTTATATATTTTTGTTATTCATTTTAATTTGCTTTTTTATAATGACTTTAAAATTGAGTATAAATCTTTTTACAATATTAATTTACATGTTTCCGATAGTCACATAACCGGGCGATTAAATAATGTGTGGACAACAAGGCATTTTAATAAAAACTGTCACATAAAATACTGCGGACTTCCAAACGAAGGAAAATTTGACTTTTCCGAGGTTAAGTTTATCAAAATTTATAATGACTATTTTTTACTCTATTCTTGTGTGAAAGATGAAAAGGAGGAATGTTTCTACAATATAACTGGAAATGATATTGAAAGAATCAAACAAGATGCAGTTTATCATGCAAAGGATGAATTAAAATGGGCGATTATTATTGTGGTAGTGATGATACCAATTAGTTTCATACATACTTGGCTTCTTATAAAAACAGGAGCCAAAAAAAGACATGGAACGTAAAGATTTTTTTAATTACGACTTAAAAATAATAGGATAATATTATGAAATTTCTTCTTGCAAAAATTTCAGCAAATATAGGTGCGCTTTTTTGATAATACATATCGATAAATATATTTACATCCGAGACCAAAAATTTATGGAGAGGATTTAATGGATATAAAAACATTTAAAAAATACTTCGGAAAAATTGCTTGGGACTATTGGGCTATGATTATTATATTTTCTCCATTTGCCTTTTATTTTACATTCTTATACGTTAAAGCACTGTATAGTGGCGTACCAACCGAATATTCGTCTTATCAAAATGTGAATGTAGAGGTAAAAGAAGAAACTATGGATGGCAAACTGAATCAATATATTACTATAAAGCAGAGACATAAGAATAAATATTGTTATGTGTCGCATTGTGGTTTCCCTAAAGAAGGGCATTATCATTTATCTTATATTGAATTTATTGATATTGACGGCGATGTTTTTATTTTAAAAAGTTGCCTCAATAAGGAGGAATGTTTTTACAATATTTCAGATTCCTTTATTGAAGAAATAAAGGAAAATAAACTTCAAGACTTGAAAGAAGCGATCCTTTTTTATTATTTTATGATATGCCTCAATTTAATTATGGGAATGGATAATGCAAGGGAGAAATATAAAAACTAAATTTATTTTTTCAAATCAATGTTACTTATTAGGAGAATAAAATGGGTAAAGAGAGTATTGTTGTTACTTTTTTCGGTTTTTTAGGCGGTCAAGCGGGAGCAATTGATGGTACTGTTGAAACAGAAGTCAGCATTGTAATGAGATAGTATATGGGTTTGTTTGTAAAGAAATTATATAAAATCCTTGATCCATCCTTTTGTGTTGCGGTCGTGATTATAGCTGTGTTTACATTTGTTTTAATTATGTCATATTTAAAATTAAATTATGGAAGGGGCACTTATGAAAAATATACCTCATATCATAATATCTCAGTAGAAATAAAAGGGGGTGAGATGATTGGAAAACTAAATAAATATATATCTATAAAGAACAAGAATAATATATGTTATGTAAAAAATTGTGGATTTCCAAGAGAAGGTGTATATCAATTATCATCAGTTCATTTTTATGAAATAGATAAGGAGGTTTATATTTTTAAAAGCTGTGTCAATGGGGATGAATATTGCTTTCATAATATAACGGATGATTTTATATATTCTTTGAAAGAAAGAAAATCTGAATATTTAAAGTATAATATTAAAATTGGCATGATTTCTTTATTGTCTTTTTTGGTAATAGGGCTATATCTTACAAGAATACACAGTAAAGAATAATTATATTAACTTTCAGTGGAGAATAAATATGGGCTCAAAAATTATGATTAACCTTATTGTTCCTTTAGGTAATCGAGCAGGGGTGATTGATGGTACAGTTGAAACAGGGAGAGCTGCATTAGACTGTCATAAAGATGGATGGGATGTTACTTTTTCTAGTGTTACTGCTGCGAGTAATTTGGTAAGTCATCTAGGAATAAAAAATTTGGGTAATTTTGGAGGATATGCTTCTATTGCTGCTACTGTAAGTGGCGTAATAAAAACAGGGAAATTAACTTGGAATGATGCCGCAACTATTGGTGCCGGGGTAGCAGGAGCTGCGGTAGAATTTTTAAAAAAGAAACCCGGTTTAGTCGCTGCTAGATTAGCATCTAGTTTGACGCCCCTTGCTGGCGCGCGTCTCCCGACGCGTGTCAGTATCTAATTAAGAAAAATAGATAAAGTGCGGTCAAAATTCAAGACGTTTTTTCAATGTGAAAAAACAAACCGAAAACCGACCGCACTTTGATTATTGGATTTAGGACACGCGTCGGGAAACGCGCGCCGGCATGGGGTTTGGTATTTTGTAAGGAAAATCTATGATAAAGTTTTAAAAAAAAATCGGATTTTTACGGTATTTTTGTTAATTATCTCTGTTTATTATTTAAGTTATGGAAGATATCTTAAGGATAGCGGTGATCGGCGTTGGTATTCAATTAATTTGACTGAAAAGAGTGAAAAAATAATTGAGTATAAGACAAGTTCAAATATTAAGCATTCTAAGTGTTTTGTATTATCTTTTGAAATTAATAGTTTTAAAGAAAATATTGGGGATTTTGGTGATCTTT
>JBHBXR010000137.1:0-9007 GCA_041795785.1 Mesocricetibacter sp. | reverse complement strand
TGACATAAGTCGCATTGCGTTCGGTGAAATCTTTCTCTGTCAAAACGGTGACGGAAGAGGCGGTTTTGTCTTGGTTAACGGGCGCGGCATAAGCGGAATAGACATTAACGGTATCGAGTTCCGTCTCCGTTTGGGCGAAGGAAAAAGCAGGTAAGCTCATAAAAATAGCAGTCGTGATGAGATTTTTTTTCATATTGGATTCTCTAGGTTAAAATTAATCAAAGGCGCTATTATACATGAAAGACAATATAAGCTAAGGTGGTAAAAGAGATAAATAGGATTAGATGATGTGAATATTTTGCGCATTGTTCATGAAATAAATTCATGTAAATTTTCGTCTATAAAGAAACGGTCGGTGATGGCAACATTTATAAATCTCGCCAAAAACCGACCGCACTTTTAAACTAGAGAAGTTAATCTAAATATTTAAACACCTTAACGACTTTTGTCACCCCCGAAACATTACGGGCGACTTCCGCAGCAGCATTTCCTTGATCTTGAGTCACATTCCCCATCAGAAAGACTTCACCGTTTTCCGTGATCGTTTTGACTGCGGTAGTTTTTACTTGATTATTGACCAGCAATTTCGATTTAATAGTCGCCGTAATACCACTGTCTTTAGTTTGTTGCCATACTGAAATCGGCTGCCCGATACGGATTTCGTTATAAACTTCCGTAACGCCTTCCGCACCTTTGGCTAAATTGGCTGCAATTCCTTTTAAGTTTTCATTCGGCACTTGCCCGATGAGTAAAATACGCCCGCTATATGAAACAGCGGATACGCGACCTTCTTCCTTTAATTGTGCATCTTTGCTCAGGGCGGAAGATACGCGCGCATCCAATGTGGCGTCATCCACCTGCGTGCCCACCGTTCTCGGATCGGTGACAACTTTAGTTGCCGCGGCACCGCCGACAACGGCAGCGGCAACACAGCCCTGCAATAAAACCGCCGAACTTAAAATCAATGAAAGTTTTTTAATGCTATTGACGTTCATCATTAATCTCCTTTTATCTTGGGATACGCTTAGTTTGTCGGCAAAACGCCTTTGTTGTCAACCGGTTTGTGCAAATAATGTGTGATCGATCAGTTCACATAAGGCATTGATGATAAACAAATGCCCTTCTAAAATGCGACTTTCTTTAACCGCCGGTACGCCAATTTCCAAATCGTTTTCCGTCAGCAAACCTTTTAAATGATCATTGTTCGCGCCAGTGAGTGCGATGACACTAATTTCTTTATTAAATGCGCATTGTATGACATTTAAAATCGCTTCTTCATTCCCAAAAGGCGAAAGTACGATAAGTATGTCTCCTTGTTGTACCACGGCATTGAATTGGCGTTGATACAAATTGGCAAGGCTGTTATCTAAAATAATCGCCGAACCGACCGCACTATCCAAACTTAACAGCACCGAAGGAAAACTCGGACGTTCCAGATCATACCGATTAAGCAAGTTGGCGACTAAAAATTGCGCATTGGCATATGAACGCCCCTGCCCGCACACAATAATTTTATTACCGCGCAATAAACAAGCGACAATGGCTTGTGTCGCTTGCATAATATGATGAGGAAGTAATTGCGAGGCGGAAATGTGAGTCTGAATGTTTTCCGTATAAAGATCTTTAATTTTATCCAGCATAATGAAATTTGCGTTTATTCGAGAAAATTAGGCAGCCATTGAATCTCGTCGGCATTCGCGCCAAAAGCGATTAAATCAAAACGACAATCGGTGTCTTCCAAACTACGGTTTTGTTTTGCCAACCAAAGATTGGCGGCATCAAGCCATTTTTGTTGTTTGCGCCAATCGACGCTTTCAACGGCGGAACCGAAATGATCATTTTTGCGTTGACGAACTTCTACAAACACAATTGTATGCCGATCCGCCATAATCAAGTCCAGCTCGCCGCATTTAAACGTTTGATTGGCTGCGATAAATTTCAACCCTTGAGATTCTAAAAAAAGGCGAGCTTGCCGTTCAAATCTCGCCCCTTGCTGACGTTTGGCTGAAAACATATTAGTTTTGCAGTGTCACCGTAGTGCCGTTTTGGTACTGGAACCAAGTCATATCGCGTTCGACGTTACAGTTAGGTCCGGCACTAAGCTTACCCGTTAAACCGCTGATGCTGTAACCCGGAACTTGACGTAACTCATTGAATTGATTAATTAACAACCAAGCATCCGAACCCATTGCATATAAACGCATTAAGGAGTAATCGCCGTTAGTCAATTTTTCCACTTTCTTATACTGTTCGGAATCGGTTTCACGGAAGAACGGAATATCACTGAATTGCACACCGTTCATTTGCAAACGGTATTCCGGCGTACTGTTTGATGAATTGCTGCGGGAGCTGGCGTACAGTTTCAAGACGCTTCCCGTACTGTCAATAGTGCTTTTTATTTCCGTCAGTTGTTCGCTGGTTGCGACAATATAAAGTCCCTCGGCATTTTGGCTCAATCCTTCCTGTAAGCCGAAAGTAATGTCATCGGCACGGTTATAGAATTTGATATTGGCATCGGTTGCCGCCAATTGCTGCCAACGTACGGTAAAGGCATTGGCAGTGCGTTGACCGAGATCGCTTTGCGGCACGAATACAAGCGGCGTACGAACACCGTCATTCCACATTTTATTCGCAGCGGCTTCCGCTTCATCTTCCGGCGATAAGCCGTAATAACAAAGTTGATTGATGGCGCGAGCGTTTTGCGTTGCGTTCAATGCCAACACATTCAATCCTTGGAAAGCGGACGGATTATTGATCATAATATCCACGTTATTTTTTAATAACGGACCGACAATGGCTTTGGCGCCATTCTGTTTGGCTTGTGCTACGGCGACATCTACAGGCACCGTCATCGTATCAATCACTTCCACTTGAACCGCTGAGGCTTGTCCTTTGGCATCATCAAAACCGGCTTTCACTGTGCCGCCAATCACTTGTCCGTTACCGCTTAACGGCAATAACAACGCGATTTTATTAACCTCGGTTTGTTGGAAATTGGACACTCCCTGTAATTCCGTCGGGAATAAATAAGCGGCGGTATGATTCGGATAAGCGGCTTTCCAATTTTGCAATGCCTGACTTAATTGTGCTGGTTGGGATAAATTATCATTATAAGCACGGGCTAATGCCAACCAGCCCGCTAAAGCGGCATCACCTTCTGCCGGCGTATCATTAATCAAACCTTTATTGGCTTTACGCAACAATGCCCAAGTGCGGTCGTTATTTTCCTGTTTTCGTTGAATGTCCGACAAATGCGTATCCATTCTGGCACGGGCTTTCACCGCATCAATAATATCATTGCGATTTTCCGCCACTTGCGCCACCACTTCATAATAACGCGCGGTTTGTGACGGACTCAGTTGCGCCAAATTAATCATTTTTAATTGCGAATCGGCGTTGGCGTTATCTCTTTTTACTGCGGAGATATGCGCTTCAATCAACGACTTATCCAATTGTTGTTCCGGAGTCAACTTCACTAGTTCGGCTAATAACGCTTCTGCTTGAGCCACTTTATTTTCTTTCACCAGCACGCGTGCGGCGAGAAGTTTATAAGTTTGCTTATCTTCCAATTCCTGCGTTTGTTGCACTTTATTTAAATAAAAATCGGAACTGGCATTGGCATCGTTTTTTAACGCGTTAGTAAAACTACTGCCTAATAAATTGGTACAGCCCGCAAGCAGAATCGGGAATAAAACAGGCATTAATCGTTTTTTAAATTTAATGCGTTGTAATAGAATAGTCATAGTTACTCCGTTTATCAAAAAGATACGCGGATCTTACTTCGCCAACACCGTAAAATCAAATAAAAAGAAGAAATAAAATGGATAATTCAACCGGAATTTTGTACATCGTCGCCACCCCGATCGGAAACTTGCAGGACATCACTCAACGCGCCTTAGAAACCTTGACGCAAGTGGACTTAATTGCCGCAGAAGATACCCGACACAGCGGTTTGTTGCTAAGCCATTACGGTATAAAAAAACCGTTTTTTGCTTTGCATGATCATAATGAACAACAAAAAGCGGATTTACTGGTCGATAAACTTAAACAAGGGCGCCATATCGCCTTAATTTCCGATGCGGGCACACCGTTAATCAGCGATCCCGGTTTTCACTTAGTAAGAAAATGCCGTCAGGCGGAGATTAAAGTAGTACCGCTACCGGGCGCTTGTGCGGCAATAACCGCACTTTGCGCCTCAGGGATTGCTTCCGACCGTTTTTGTTTCGAGGGTTTTTTACCGGCGAAAAGCAAGGCGCGTCGTGATAAATTACAAAACCTCGCCAAAGAAGACCGCACTTTGATTTTCTACGAAAGCACTCATCGCATCTTAGAAACCCTTGCCGATGCGGAAACCGTATTCGGTGCGGAGCGCTATATCGTATTAGCGCGTGAAATTACTAAAACGTGGGAAACTATCCGCGGTGATACCGTGGCAAATTTACGTCAATGGTTGAGTGAAGATCCGAATCGTACCAAAGGGGAAATGGTGCTGATTATTGAAGGTTATACGACAACAGATGATGAAGAAACATTTTCTAGCCAAGCAGTGAAAGCCCTTGAACTAATCAGCAAAGAACTGCCGTTAAAAAAAGCTGCTGCGATCGTCGCCGAATTATACGGTTATAAGAAAAATGCCTTATATCAATTCGGATTAGAACATTTAAGTTAAAATCAAACTGCTATATTATCCCCCAAATTACAATAAATATCGAAACGATGTCGTTAGCAGCATTCCGTTATAAAAGCGAACATGCTAAAAATTAGCGCTGGTCATTGGGGGCAAAATTCGATAGAATTCCGACATTTGTGTATTTATAACTTCATAGCGATTAATTATTAATTTCTCCAAAAATGATGATAAAAAAATTTCTAGTTGTTACTTCTGTTTTATTGTTGGCGGCTTGTTCCGCCAACAAAGAAAATTTGGCTTATCAAAAAAAAGATCAGCAAGAATTAGATGATCTTATCGTCCAATTAAAAACCAACCATCCTAATCAATCAAAAACAAAAGCCTTCCCGATTTCCGATAAAAAACTCGCTAAAATCTATCGCGAATGGGTTGGAACCAGTTATCGTTTAGGCGGTGCAGGTAAAGACGGTATCGACTGTTCGGCTTTTATGCAGACCACTTTTGCCGATGTCTATGGAATTAGTTTACCTCGCTCCACCTCAGAGCAACAATCCGTCGGAAAAAAAATTCAAAAACATGAGTTAAAGTTAGGTGATTTGGTGTTTTTCCGTAAGAACCGCCATGTCGGCGTGTATTTGGGGAATAACCAATTCATGCACGCCAGCAGCAGTGAAGGCGTAACCATCAGCTCATTAAATGAAGATTACTGGTTACGAACTTATACACAATCACGCCGCGTATTTTAATTATCAATCGGATGTTCAAATAAGTGCGGTTAAAAAATAACGTTTTTTTTGACCGCACTTTTTGTTATCTCAAAAAATCAACAAGCCCGTTCTTCTTTACAGCCTAGGCTGCAAATTTCATCGCATTTTTAGGTTTAATCTGATGAATCGTATTGGTGACGGTGCCGATAATCGGTAAATCGGAGCAATTAGTTGTCTTGATATTCTGTGCTTTTGAGCTCAACGCAAAAAAGACGAACTCGCCGTTGTTATGGGCGAAAAATTCATAAATCTCCATTTTTTGCCCGATTTCCAATACGACCAAATCACCGACAGACAAACTGTCGTTTTTCTCCACTACCAACATATCCCCTTGTTCAATACCCCAAGCTAACATATCGGGATTAGTTACTCGAATAAAGCAAGTATGTTGCGGACGTTTGATACAATATAAATTCAAATCCAATTTCTTACTGAAATTCGATTTGGACTGTTTCAAATCCTCATACAAAGGCATCGGTTGATACGAAAATAAACTATCATTTGATGTCATCAGATTATGTTGAGAATAAGCATTGCAGTTCATCATTTTCCCCTTGCGATAGCGTTGATTAGCGATTCACATCAATTAAATGGCAAAGATTAGGAACACTTTGATTGATGTGTGTTTTTATACAGGTTATTTTACTGTTATTTTTTACAGTGTCAAGTTTTTTTGTGTTTTTATACAGTAAAACTTATGTCACTATATATATGCTCAAAAGGCTAAAAAAATAAATTTTATTCAATTTTTTTCTACTAATTCGATATATTTTCTCAAATTAATAAGTTTATTCTTAGTTTTGTATTTTCTTTATCTTTAATTTCGATTACTCTTTATCAGCCTAAGGGGGATCAATTCGTTGATCCGAAGATTAACCGCAAGTTTATCTTGCATCATTTCGATGATTAACTATGAACACATCACGTTTCTTTTCATTATTTTTCCAAGGCAGTTTGGTAAAAAGAATCACCATTGGTTTGGTATTGGGTATTTTACTTGCGCTGATTTCGCCTACGTTAGAGCCGGTACTTAACGGCGTTAATTTAGCGGAAAAAGCCGGTTTTTTAGGTAAAGTTTTCGTTCGCGGATTACGTGCCGTTGCGCCGATTTTGGTATTTGTATTGGTGATCGCTGCGATTGCCAATAAAAAAGCCGGTTCAAAAAGCAATATGAAAGACGTATTGATACTTTATGCATTGGGTACCTTCCTTGCTTCTTTAACGGCAGTAGCAGTCAGCTTTATGTTTCCGACTAAAATCGCATTGGTCGTGGGCGAAGGTTCGTTAAATCCGCCGGGCAACGTAGGTGAGGTTTTGAGTGCGGTATTATTTAATGCACTTGAAAACCCGATTTCCGCATTAGTTAATGCGAATTTCATCGGTATTTTGTCATGGGCGGTAGGTTTGGGTATCGTTTTGCGTCACGCTTCCGATGTCACCAAAAACGTCGTAAACGATTTTTCCGAAGGAATTTCCAAAATCGTTTATTTCGTTATTGCGTTAGCACCGTTCGGTGTATTCGGTTTAGTTGCGGAAACTCTAGCCGATAAAGGCTTAGGCGCATTGGCTGATTATGCCCGTTTACTGGTAGTGTTGGTGGGCGCAATGCTATTTGTGGCATTTGTCATCAACCCGGCATTAGTCTTTTGGAAAATCCGCAGTAACCCGTATCCGTTAGTTTGGACTTGTGTGCGTGAAAGCGGTTTAACGGCATTTTTAACCCGCAGTTCGGCGGCGAACATCCCCGTGAACTTAGCCTTGGCAAAACGTCTGAACTTAAACGAGGAAACCTATTCCGTCTCGATTCCGTTGGGTGCGACCATTAATATGGCGGGAGCGGCGATTACCGTTGCGGTGCTAACATTATCCGCGGTATATACCTTAGGAATTGAAGTGTCATTTGGTTCCGCATTATTACTAAGCGTTGTGGCCAGTTTATGCGGCGCCGGAGCATCGGGCGTAGCGGGCGGTTCATTATTGCTCATTCCGTTAGCTTGTAGTTTATTCGGTATTTCTAATGATCTTGCCGCGCAGGTAATTGCCGTCGGATTTATCATCGGCGTGATTCAAGACTCGGCAGAAACCGCCTTAAACTCATCAACTGACGTTATCTTTACCGCTGCGGTGTGTATGGCGGAAGAACAGAAAAACGCTTAATTTTATCTCGCTTAAAACGGTTTTGTAGTCGGCTATGAAACCGTTTTTTTAATCCGACTGCAAAAACAACTTAAAAATCGACCGTACTTTTCGATTGGTTTCAAAAAAGTGCGGTCAATTTTGTTTAAATTTTTAGCATTCCGATAAAGAACAATAAAAATATCTTGTTTTCCCGCGCAAAACTTTATATATTACACCCCGTCTTATCAATGCGACCGTAGCTCAGTTGGTTAGAGCACCACCTTGACATGGTGGGGGTCACTGGTTCGAGTCCAGCCGGTCGCACCATTTTATTTCCCCCTGACTCACCTAAAAGACTTATTAAATCTCCCCATAGTAACCAATCGTAATTCAGCTTTGATCACGTATTTTTTAGTTACTGTAATATTGATTATGACTATGCTTGCTACTCTTATCATTATTATAAATAAGTCATTTCCCTCTATCTTATTGTTTCTGCAAACGGTTTAAATTATTTTTGGCATCCTTCAGCCCTAAATCAGCCGCTCTTTTATACCATTTTATTGCTTGTGTTTTATCTGCTTTTATACCTTGTCCGCATTCATACATATAGCCGATTTGATTTATCGCATGGGCCTGATTCTGTTCTGCCGCTTTTTGATATAGTGTCATGGCTTTCATATAATCTTTGCTTACTCCCTGACCGTAATGATACATCCACCCTAATACATATTGACCAAGCGCATCATTTTGTGCCACAGCTTTGTTTACATACTGTAATGCCTTGCCATAATCCTTTCCGACAACATATCCTTGAACTTTGCCTTCTGTATAAATATAACCTAAATACCCCTGAGCTTCGGCATTTCCGGCTTCAGCTGCTTTTTGATACCACTCAATGGCTTTTGCAACGTTTTTTCCGGTTCCTTCTCCAAATAAATAAGCACCGGCCAAATTATACATTGCATAAGAATCACCATTCTTAGCGGCACGTAAATTCAACATAAAAGATTCAAGTTTGTTTTGCTGAACACCTAACCCGTTATCGTACATCCAAGCCATGGCGGTTTGCGCAGCATACTCCCCTTTTTCAGCCGCTTTAGTGTACCATTCCATTGCTTTCTCGTATTCTTTCTTGTGCATATATGTCCACCCTAAATTATACATTGAGCTTGGATCATTCGGGTTTACTGCAAGTGCTCTTTGATACCATTCTATAGATTTATCTAAATCTCGTTTTGAATAATTATTCTCCGAATACAATACTCCGAGATTATACATAGCATGAAAATTGCCTTGTGCCGCAGCTTTTTGATACAGTTCCAGCGCTTTATCCAAATCCTGCGCCACGCCAGGGCAACCGCAAGTGTTGCCTATTATTTAATCGCACCACCTAACAACAACTCATCCCTAAAGCTGTCCGACCAACCCGCACGCTTCAGTTTGCTTCGCATACTTTCCTTCTTCGGATGTAACCGAGCCAAATTCAAGG
>JBHBXR010000136.1:0-14677 GCA_041795785.1 Mesocricetibacter sp. | reverse complement strand
GGTTGTTTTGTGAGCCTTGGTTGTTTTGTGAACCTTGATTGTTTTGCCCGCTTTGATTGTCTTGTGGTTTGTTGTTTGGCGTAGTGTTGGTGTTATTCGGGGAGTTATCGCCGCGATCGACGGCGGCATTGCCATTGCCGCCGGAGGAAGAGCCGCAAGCGGTCATGCCCAAGGCGACAAACACGGCGAGGGTGAGGGTTTTAAGTGGAAATTGCATAACAGCCTCCTGAAATTCGGTTAAAAGAAAGGAAAACGACACCACATTCGATGTGTTTAAGACCGATTTTTATCATAGGACAAAATAAAAAAAACAAGGGGTTAGCGCACTTTTTGAAGGGAAAACCGGAGAGTTTTTGAGCTGGATCAAAAAATAAAACGAAAGAATAAAAATAAGGGAAAAACCGACCGCACTTTGGCGGAAATTTTTCCCTTGTTTGGCGCGGGAAAGGGAGCGCTAAACGTCGTAAGTTCCCATTACCACCGCTTGAGCCAAAATGTGCCCTTGCATGGCAAAATGCAGATCATTGAAGCGAAAGCCCGTTTTTAACCCCAATTTGGTGTCCAACGCGTACACGATTAATTCATAACGGTGCAGACAGTTCGGCGGCGCCATTCCGCCATAGGCGGACGCCTCGGCAAGATCAAATTTGCCTAATACGCTTGCCCATGAATTGGCGCCTTGCACATAATCCGTCGCGTTCAAACTGTCATTTTCAGGCACGGAAGTGCGCTCTAAATCGGCGATGAGCCAGTGAATCCAAACAAAGCCGCTGGCGGTGATGGCATCTTTATCTTCCAACACCACGGCGAAAGATTTGGTGCCCGCCGGTGCGTCAATGATTTCAAAAGGAATGGAATAAGTCGGCATACCGTTCGGACTGAACTGACTGCCGCGTTTGCCGTATTTGTCTGCAAACGCCCCGTTTTGAATGGCGGAAGTGGTAACTCGCATAAAATCTCCTTAGTTAAAATGGATGGTTGACGCTGACTTCTGTCGGATTTGAGTATAAGGAAATCCGCTAATAAAACCAACGGATATCGTAAATTAACGGGATTTTTGCTAGAATAGCGACAAAATTTTTTACAAAGGAAGGATTATGCATTGTCCGTTTTGTTCCACCGAAGAAACCAAAGTCATTGACAGCCGCTTGGTGTCGGAAGGCTATCAAGTGCGCCGTCGTCGCGAATGCGTGAAATGTCACGAGCGTTTTACGACCTTTGAAACCGCGGAGTTGGTGGTGCCGAAAATCATTAAAAACAACGGCACGCGCGAACCTTTTAACGAAGACAAATTACGTCGCGGAATTCATCACGCCTTGGAAAAACGTCCGGTCAGTTCCGATGACGTGGAAAAAGCCATCAGCCGTATTATTCATCAATTACAGGCGACCGGTGAACGTGAAGTGCCGAGTAAACTGGTGGGAAATTTAGTGATGGACGAATTGAAGAAACTGGATAAAGTGGCTTATATCCGTTTTGCTTCCGTGTATTTGAGCTTTGAAGATATCAATGAGTTCAGTAAAGAAATCGAAAAATTAAAGGATCAATAATGCAGCAATTTACTCCGCAGGATCACGAATTTATGCGGCTGGCGTTTGAGCTGGCGGCAAAAGGGCAATTCACCGCAACGCCGAATCCGGCAGTGGGATGCGTACTGGTTAAAAACGGTGAAATTGTGGGAAAAGGGTTTCATCTGAAAGCGGGCGAAGCTCACGCGGAAGTCATGGCGTTACAGGACGCGGGGGAAAAAGCAAGAGGCGCGACGGCTTATGCCACCTTGGAACCCTGCGCGCATTTCGGCCGTACGCCGCCTTGTGCGCTCGGCTTGATCAACGCCGGCGTGAGCAAAGTGATTGCGGCGATGGAAGATCCGAATCCGCAAGTGGCGGGGCAAGGGTTGCAGATGTTGCGTGATGCGGGGATTGAAAGTGCGGTCGGATTATTGCAAGAAAATGCGGAAGAATTAAATCGCGGTTTCCTAAAACGAATGCGTAGCGGAACACCGTGGGTGCAGTTGAAAATGGGCATGACCATTGACGGCAGAACGGCAACGGCAACGGGGGAAAGCAAGTGGATTACCGGTGAGAAGTCACGCATTGACGTACAAACGGAACGGGCGAAAGCTTCCGCCGTTTTATCCACCGGAGCGACGGTAGTTGCCGACGACCCGTCCTTAAACGTACGTTGGGAGCAATTACCGAGAAAAGTTCAAAACGACTATGCCCGTGAGAAAGTGCGCCAGCCGATTCGTATCATTTTAGATTCTCAACAACAAGTGCGCCCTTATCATCGGCTTTTTTCCGTTTCGTCACCGGTTTGGTTGGTCGGCGATAAAACGCGCAATATGGCGGTGTTTCCCGAATTTTGCGACAGTTTGACATTGCAGCCTGAGCAGAATCAAACCGCTTTACAGGCGCTTATGTCGGAATTGGGCAAACGTCAAATTAATACCTTATGGGTTGAGGCAGGAGCGCATTTAGCCGGTGCTTTAATTGCCGAAGACTTGGTTGATGAATTAATTGTTTATATGGCGCCGAAATTATTGGGTGATCAGGCGCGCGGACTTTGTCATTTGCCTGCTTTAACCAAACTGGCGGATGCTCCTTTATGGCGCTTGCACAGTATTCAACAAATCGATGATGATGTGAAACTGGTTTACAGAAGGAAATAAAATGCTAAAGAAGATTTTCCATTCCGCCCTTATCGGGCTTGCCGTTGCCGGGATAATTTTATTCGTCCTGCCTAAATTCAACGGTAGCAACAACCCGTTGAAAATCAGCGATGAAGTGATGTCGTTTAAAAATGCGGTGCGTATTGCCTCGCCTGCGGTGGTGAATGTGTATAACCAGTCTTTTTCTACGACGCCTGATACGAATCAATTACAGGTCAATAACTTAGGCTCCGGCGTGATTATGTCGAAAGACGGTTATATTTTAACCAATAAACACGTTATTCAAAATGCCGATCAAATTGTAGTGGCGTTGCAAAACGGCAGTATTTACGAAGCTAATTTAATCGGTTCCGATACCTTGACCGATTTAGCAGTGTTAAAAATTAAAGCGGAAAATTTATCCACTATTCCGCAAAACCCGAATCATCCCGTTCATGTGGGAGATATTGCGTTAGCCATCGGCAACCCTTATAACTTGGGGCAAAGCGTGTCGCAAGGCATTATCAGCGCAACGGGACGCAATGCCGTGGGAGATGCTTTGGGCAGACAGAGTTTCATTCAAACCGATGCGTCGATCAACCGCGGCAACTCGGGCGGTGCATTGATTAATTCCTTGGGCGAATTGGTGGGGATCAGCACCTTGAGTATCGGTAAGGATGCCAATGAAATTGCGGAAGGCTTGAATTTTGCCATTCCGATCGAACTTGCCAATGATGTGATGAAAAAAATCATCCGCGACGGGCGGGTGATTCGCGGTTACTTGGGGGTGCAGAGCAATATTTTGTTCAGCAACGGGCAAGGCGAGCATAGTGAGGGATTGGTAATTACCAGTGTGCTGCCGAACGGTCCGGCGGATAAAGGCGGAATTCAAGCGGGAGATGTAGTGTTAAGTCTGAACGGCATTAAAGCGACGTCGCCGGCGCAAATGATGGATGTGATCAGTAATATCGCGCCGAATACGACGGTTAAAGCGGTTATTTCCCGTTTGGGCAAAACAATGGAATTATCCGTTGTGATTGAAGAATATCCGGTTAATTAATATGGCGTTTGATATTCATACCAGCCACTTTTTCGCTTGTTTGGATCGTTTAAAACTGATTCAGCGTTGGTCGTTGATGCGTAATCTGCAAACGGAAAATTTGGCGGAGCACAGTTTGCAGGTGGCGTTTGTAGCGCATGCTTTAGCGTTGATTAAAAACAAATTTTACGGTGGCACGGTAAATCCGGAACGGATTGCCGTGATAGCGATGTATCACGATACTTCCGAAATTTTCACCGGTGATTTGCCGACGCCGATTAAATACTTCAATACGGAAATCACGCAGGCGTATAAACAAATCGAAAGCGCGGCGGAACAACATTTAATCAACTTATTGCCGTCCGAATTGCAACAGGATTTTATGCCTTATTTAGCAACCGAACGGTTTTCCTCACAAGAAAAACATTTGGTTAAACAGGCGGATTTGATTTGTGCTTATATCAAAGCGCAAGCGGAACTGGAACAGGGAAATCAGGAGTTTTCCACGGCAAAAGTGCGGTTGGAAAATTTAATGAAATCTTGGCGCAGTGAGGAAATGGATTATTTTATGCAGGTATTCGTGCCGAGCTTCGGGCGACCGATTGACGAGCTGGCATTGGTAAGTGATGATGAGATTGTCCGTTAGCGCTTATGCAATAAACGCCAAATAAGAATTGAGAAATCCCTCGAAATCTTCCAATCCGCAGAAAGCAATGCTTTCCGCGTCATAATAGTGAAAATCTTCTTCCGTTTCTTGCAGCCGATTATCTTCAATCGCAAGATTATTGGCTCTGATCATCACTTCATCGGCATTAATAAACAGGCTGTATTCCGCACCGAGTAAGGAAATTTCTTCTCCGAGAGAAAGACTTTTGGCTTGTTGTACGGCGCAAAGTGCGGTGGAAATTAACGCAGAATTTGACCGCACTTCCGTATTGAACCAATTGGCAACCGCTTCATGTTCCATTGAGCATTTAGCCGTTACCGAACCGAGATGATAGGTGAACTGAAAATCCATCGGGATAAATCAGATACTGAAAGAAGATCCGCAACCGCAGGTTGTGGAGGCGTTCGGGTTATTTACGACAAAACGCGATCCTTCCAAACCTTCCGTGTAATCAACGGTACCGCCGATTAAATATTGCAGGCTCATCGGGTCGATGACTAATTGCACGCCGCCATTTTCAACGATCAAATCGCCGTCATTAACTTTTTCATCAAAAGTGAAACCGTATTGGAAACCGCTGCAACCGCCGCCGGTAATATAAACGCGCAGTTTCAGTTCGGTATTTTCTTCTTCGCTGATTAAGGATTTTACTTTATTTGCCGCCGCATCGGTAAAAGTGAGCGGCACGGTAATATCTGTCATATTTATTCCCTGTTCGTCTTGGGCTGTCAAAATAATCGGCTATTATCCAATAAGCGCCCTTGCCATTCAAGGATATTGTGAAAGCTTTTTTCACAATAGAAAAGAATAGTGGTATGATAGCCGGCAAAATTTTATCCAAATGAGAGAGATGTATGGCAATTCCATTAAGAACAGAACAAGAAATTATAAAATTGCGTGAGGCCTGTAAATTGGCGTCTGACGTGTTGGTGATGATCGAACCCTATGTGAAAGCGGGCACCACAACAGGTGAGTTGGATCGTATTTGCCACAATTATATGGTCAACGTTCAAAAAGTCATTCCTGCCTGTTTGAATTATCACGGTTTTCCTAAATCAACCTGTATTTCTCTGAACGAAGTCGTTTGCCACGGTATTCCGAGCGATGAAAAGCTGTTGAAAAACGGGGATATTTTAAATATTGATGTAACCGTCATTAAAGACGGTTATTACGGCGATAATTCCAAAATGTACATTGTCGGTGAAACCAATATTCGCAGTCAAAAACTTTGCGAGGCGGCGCAGGAAGCTCTTTATGTGGGGCTACGCGCGGTTAAACCGGGCATTCGTTTAAATGAAATCGGCAAAGCGGTGCAGAAATATACCGAAAGTCAAGGCTTCAGTGTGGTACGCGAATATTGCGGACACGGTATCGGCACGGAATTTCATAATGATCCGCAGGTGTTACATTATTATGCCGATGACGGCGGTGTGATCCTACAAAAAGGCATGGTGTTTACGATTGAGCCGATGATTAATGCGGGCAAAAAGGAAGTCCGCCTGATGAATGACGGTTGGACGGTAAAAACTAAAGATCGCAGCCATTCCGCTCAATACGAACATCAAATCGTCGTTACGGATAACGGATGTGAAGTAATGACTATCCGTGAGGAAGAAGAACAAGCCGGCAGAATCAGTCGGTTGATGGTGAATATATAACCTGTATTTCATTGCTCTTAAGTTTGTTCTTTATGAATTGGCGGTGTTTATAAATGCCGCTGTTCGTGTTTTACCGCTCGATTATTTTTCGGTTTTAACCGCCTGTCTGCGATAAGTTGTGTTAGGACGCCCCCTAATATCTTGCATATATTTGTTTTGTTGAATGAGGTCGGATGATGGCTTATCTGAAAATAAAAAACGCCCAATTCAAATTGTATCAAAACCGTTTCTTGGATTTGCCCGAATTGCAAATTAATACCGATGATTTTTGGGTGGTTGTAGGCAGCAACGGCAGCGGCAAAACCGCGTTTTCTTTAGCCTTGAGCGGCAAACTGCCTTTATATGCCGGACATTATGAAAATCATTTTAACCGAATTTGCGTATTATCCTTTGAAAAACAGCAGGCTATTTTAGCCCAAACCTTTAAAGAGCGTAATAATGATATGGTCAGCCCGGATGATTTTGGTAAGACCGCGCAGCAAATTATTCTGCATAAAAGCGATAACATCGAACTGTGTCGTTATTATGCACAACAGTTAAATATCGGCACATTATTACAACGCCCGTTTATGCAGCTTTCCACCGGAGAAAGTCGTAAGGTGTTGTTGGCGCAGGCATTAGTCAGTGAACCGGATTTACTGATTTTAGATGAGCCCTTTGCCGGTTTGGACAAACAATCCGTTCGGGATTGGCAGGATTTATTACACCGATTAAAACAAAAAACGGCGCTGGTGCTGATAATCAACCGTTTTGCCGAAATTCTTCCGGAGGCAACACATTTAGCATTATTAGAACGTAATCAGCTGATATTACAAGGAAAACGTGAAGAAATTGAAAACCAGACAATTTTCCGCCAATTATGTTATGCGGAATATTCCGTCGATACGCCTTTGCCACAAAGCGCTACGCCGCCGATTAGCTTGGCTCCGCAGCAAAATCCCTTTGAATTGAAAAACGTCACCGTCCAATATGGCGAACAAAAAATTTTGGATAATTTAACTTGGACGGTTAAACCGAAGCAAAATTGGTGGATTAAAGGGCCGAACGGCGCAGGAAAATCAACGCTGTTATCATTGCTTACAGGCGATCATCCGCAGGCGTATAGCAATCAGGTGATTTTATTCGGCAAACAACGCGGTTCGGGCGAAACCGTTTGGGAGATTAAACAAAAAATCGGTTATGTCAGCAGTCAGCTGCATATGGATTATCGGGTAAACTGCTCGGTGTCGGATGTGATTGTTTCCGGCTTCTTTGACAGTATCGGCGTTTATCAAAAAGTGCCCGATGCGTTACGTATTAAAGCAATGCAATGGCTGGCGCGTTTAAATTTGACGGCGGCGGCACAACTGCCTTTTCGTTCTCTTTCCTGGGGACAGCAGCGTTTATTGTTGATTACCCGCGCCATGGTAAAACATCCGCCGGTATTGATTTTGGACGAACCTTTACAAGGCTTGGACGGATTAAACCGTAAACTGGTGAAACATTTTATCGAACAATTAGTTACCAACAGCCATACGCAACTGCTTTTTGTTTCCCATCAAGATCAGGATGCGCCGGATTGCATAACGCATTTATTTGAATTTATACCGAATAATCAAGGTTATTCTTATATACAAAGTGCGGTCTGATTTGGTATATTTTTATTGTAAAACTTTTGTTATAAAACTAACCGAGAAGGAGTATAAAAATGGGCATTTTAGACGGCTTTCCTATCGCAACAATCATATTTATCGTATTGGTTGTTTTTATTCTGTTTTCAACCATGAAAACCGTACCGCAAGGCTATCACTGGACGATAGAACGTTTCGGACGTTACACCAGAACCTTAACGCCGGGATTGAATTTTGTGGTGCCTTTCGTTGATCTTGTCGGTCGTAAGATCAATATGATGGAACAGGTGTTGGATATTCCTTCTCAAGAAGTGATTTCAAAAGATAACGCTAATGTATCCATTGATGCGGTATGTTTCGTACAAGTCATTGATGCGCGTAATGCGGCTTATGAAGTAAATAATTTGGAACAGGCGATTGTAAACCTGACCATGACTAATATCCGTACCGTATTAGGCTCGATGGAATTGGACGAAATGTTATCGCAACGCGATTCCATCAACAGTCGTCTATTGTCGATCGTAGATGAGGCGACTAATCCTTGGGGCGTAAAAGTAACCCGTATTGAAATCCGCGATGTTCGTCCGCCACATGAATTAATTGCGTCTATGAACGCGCAAATGAAAGCGGAACGTAACAAACGCGCGGATATTTTGGAAGCGGAAGGGGTACGTCAGGCTGAAATTCTACGCGCGGAAGGGGAAAAACAAGCGCGTATCTTAAAAGCGGAAGGGGAACGTCAGGAAGCCTTCTTGCAAGCGGAAGCCCGTGAACGTGCGGCGGAAGCGGAAGCGAGAGCGACTCAAATGGTTTCCGAAGCGATTGCCAACGGAGATACAAAAGCAATCAATTACTTCATTGCGCAAAAATATACCGAAGCCCTGAAAGATATCGGTGGTTCAAACAATAGTAAAGTTGTGTTGATGCCGTTGGAAGCGGGGAATTTAATCGGTTCCGTGGCGGGTATTGCCGAATTATTGAAAGGTGATAAAAAAGCATAATCTTTAACGGCCGACTCAACCGGTTTGAGTCGGCGTCGCTATTTTAAGGAGAGGTGTTTATGGAATGGTTTTCAACTTGGACGGCTTGGCATTGGTTAATTTTAGGGTTTTGTCTGTTAATCGGTGAAATCACTATCCCGGGAATTTTCTTGTTATGGTGGGGAATTGCGGCAATTGTCGTTGCCGGATTGATGGCATTAATCCCGTCACTTTCTTTAACCGTACTCGGTATCACTTATGCAATCCTGGCATTGATTTTGAGTATAGTGTGGTGGAAATATCAACACGGAAAAGATAAAAAAGACGAAGCCAATGCAAATCTTAACCAGCGTGATCACGCTATGCTGGGGGCGAAAGGCGTAGTACAGGAAATTAATCCGAACGGTATCGGGCGCGGATATTTCGGTGATACCACTTGGCGGATTCAAGGCGAACATCTGAATAAAGGAGATAATATTCAAGTCGTTTCCGTGCAAGGCATTACATTATTCGTGCATAAACTGGATTAAGGAGTGTTAATGAACCATTTGATTATTTGTGCTCATCCCAACAGCTCGAGTTTTAATAAAGCTATCGTAGATCGTATCGTCAAAGTCAGTCAGAAGTCGGCAACTGATACGGTCGTGCGCGATCTTTATACGCTGAATTTTAATCCCGTCTTATCTTGGGAGGAATTACAAGCTGCCGGACAAGGCATTACGCCGTCAGAAATTCAGTATGAACAGCAGTTTATCACGCAAGCGGATTTGATTACCTTGGTTTATCCTTTGTGGTGGATGGGTTTTCCTGCGATCTTAAAAGGGTATCTGGATCGCGTATTGAGTTACGGTTTCGCCTATAAAACGGAAGGCGACGTATCCGTCGGTCTGTTACATAATAAAAAAATGCAGCAATTTATCACTATCGGCAGTAATGTAGAACAATATCAATCACTTGGATTTGATAAATCGTTGAATGATTGCTTGATTAACGGTTTGTTCAATTATTGCGGCATCTCCGATGTTCAATATAGTTTGTTCGGCGATATTCATTTAATTGACGAACAGGCAAGAAGTGCGATTTTAGAACAGGTGGAACAAATCACCCGACTCAATTTAACCCTAATACAACAATAACGACAAACGCCCAAAAAAGAGGAAAAGAAAATGAGTAACTTCGACATTATTACCCCTGATTTACCCGAATCCGTCGCAGATGCTACTGTGGTCAAGTGGCATAAAAAAGTCGGCGAAAGTGCAAAACGGGATGACATTCTCGTTGAAATTGAAACAGACAAAGTAGTGCTTGAAGTACCGGCGATTGCAGACGGTGTAATTGAAACCATCTTACAACCGGAAGGCTCAACGGTGGTGAGTAAACAACTTTTGGGTAAATTATCGACTTCCGGCGCAGTCGTCGCTAAAGAGGTGCAAACCCAAGAATTGACGCCGGCGGAACGTCATAATGCCAATTTAACCTACGACGGTGTAAATGAAAATTTAAGCCCGGGGATTCGTCGTTTAATCGCCGAGCATGATTTAGATGTCAGTAAAATTAAGGGTACGGGTGTGGGCGGACGTATTACCCGCGAAGACGTAGAACGTTTTATTGCACAAACCGTGCAAGCCAAAAGTGCGGTCGAAAATGCGGGAGAAATTTCAACCGTAGTCTCTTCCGCTTATCGTACGGAAAAACGCGTGCCGATGACACGTCTGCGTAAGCGTATCGCCGAACGTTTACTGGAAGCTAAAAACAGCACGGCAATGCTCACTACGTTCAATGAAGTGGATATGCAGCCGATTATGAAGCTACGCAAGCAATACGGCGAAAAATTTGAAAAACAACACGGTGTCCGTTTAGGTTTTATGTCGTTTTACATTAAAGCGGTGGTTGAAGCGTTAAAACGTTATCCGGAAGTAAATGCGTCTATTGATGGTGATGACATTGTCTATCATAACTACTTCGATATTAGCATTGCGGTTTCCACACCGCGCGGTTTGGTCACACCGGTGCTGCGTAATTGCGATAAGCTCAGCATGGCGGACATTGAAAAAGAAATTAAAGTCTTAGCGGATAAAGGTCGCGACGGTAAATTGACGGTAGAGGATCTCACCGGCGGTAATTTTACTATTACTAACGGCGGTGTCTTCGGCTCATTAATGTCCACACCGATCATCAATCCGCCGCAAAGCGCGATTTTGGGGATGCACGCCATTAAAGATCGCCCGGTTGCCATTGACGGGCAGGTAGTTATTCGTCCGATGATGTATCTCGCATTGAGCTACGATCACCGCTTAATTGACGGTAGAGAAAGTGTGGGTTTCTTAGTGACGGTTAAAGAGCTGTTGGAAGATCCGACGCGTTTATTGTTAGAAATTTAATTGTATAACAGACCGTTTGTATTCGCATTACAAACGGTCTGCTTTTCTTTTAGTTAATGAAAAACATAATAAATAGACACAACAGAGAATTATTTTATGAATTTACATGAATATCAGGCAAAACAGGTTTTTACGGAATATAAATTACCTGTCAGTAAAGGCATTGCGTGCAAATCGGCAGATGAAGCGGCGCAAGCCGTTAAAACTTTGAAAGGAGATGTTTGGGCGGCGAAATGTCAAGTTCACGCCGGCGGACGCGGTAAAGCGGGCGGTGTGAAACTGGTTCGCAATGAAACGGAAGTGCGTGAATTTGCCGATAAATGGTTGGGAAAACGTTTGGTGACTTTTCAAACCGATGCCGACGGGCAACCGGTCAATATAATTTATGTGGAAGAAACCGCCAATATCGAACGTGAGTTGTATTTGGGAGCGGTTATTGATCGTTCTTCACAAAAAGTGGTGTTTATGGCATCCAGTGCCGGCGGTATGAATATTGAAGAAGTGGCGGAAAAAACACCCGAGCTGTTACATAAAATCGCCTTAGATCCGCTCACCGGCGGAATGCCTTATCAGGGGCGTGAACTGGCGTTTAAACTCGGTTTAAGCGGCGATCAAATCAAACAATTTACTCATATTTTCACACAATTGGCCAAAATGTTTGTAGAAAAAGATTTGGCGTTATTGGAGGTGAACCCGCTGGTGGTAACTAAAGAAGGCAAACTGCTGTGTTTGGATGCCAAAATGGTTGTGGACAGCAATGCGTTGTATCGTCAGCTGGATTTGGCGATCATGCATGACATCAGTCAAAGCGATGCGAGAGAAGCCTTAGCGGAGCTGCATCAACTGAACTATGTTGCCTTGGACGGCAATATCGGTTGCATGGTAAACGGCGCGGGCTTGGCTATGGGAACTATGGACATTGTCAAACTACACGGCGGTCAACCGGCGAATTTTCTTGATGTCGGCGGCGGGGCAACTAAAGAACGCGTAGCGGAAGCCTTTAAAATCATTCTTTCCGATCAGGCGGTAAAAGCGGTGTTAGTGAATATTTTCGGCGGTATTGTACGTTGCGATTTAATTGCGGACGGCATTATCGCCGCAGTAAGCGAAGTCGGTGTGAAAGTTCCCGTTGTCGTACGTTTGGAAGGAAATAACGCCGAATTGGGACGTGAGATTTTAGCTAACAGCGGATTAAATATTATTGCGGCAAAAACTTTAACGGATGCAGCGGTACAAGCGGTTAACGCCGCGGAGGGTAAATAATGTCTATTTTAATTAACAAAGATACCAAAGTTATTTGTCAAGGTTTTACCGGCGGACAAGGCACATTCCATTCCCAACAAGCGCTTGATTACGGCACACAATTAGTCGGCGGCGTTTCACCGGGCAAAGGCGGTACGACGCATTTGGGCTTGCCGGTATTTAATACCGTACGCGAAGCGGTGGAAGCGACGGGCGCAACGGCAACGGTGATTTATGTGCCGGCACCGGGTTGCAAAGATGCGATTTTAGAAGCCGTTGATGCGGGTATTCAGTTGGTTATTTGCATTACCGAAGGTATTCCGACGTTGGATATGTTACAAGTGAAACAACGCCTTAATCAAACCGGCGTGCGAATGATCGGCCCTAATTGCCCGGGCGTTATTACGCCGGAAGAATGTAAAATCGGTATTATGCCGGGCAATATTCATAAAAAAGGCAAAATCGGCATTGTTTCCCGTTCCGGCACTTTGACTTATGAAGCGGTGAAACAAACCACCGATGAAGGCTTCGGGCAGTCCACTTGCGTGGGTATCGGAGGCGATCCGATTCCGGGCTCCAGTTTTATCGATATTCTCAGATTGTTCCAGCAAGATCCTGAAACCGAAGCCATCGTGATGATCGGCGAAATCGGCGGTTCGGCAGAGGAAGAAGCTGCGGCGTTTATTAAACGGCACGTAACCAAACCGGTGGTCAGTTATATTGCCGGTGTAACTGCACCGAAAGGCAAACGAATGGGACATGCAGGCGCAATCATCAGCGGCGGCAAAGGCACTGCCGATGAAAAATTTGCCGCTCTTGAAGCGGCGGGCGTGAAAACCGTGCGCAGTTTGGCGGAGATCGGCTCGGCATTAAAAACGCTACTGAAATAAATTTCCTCAGTTCTAACGAAAAGTGCGGTCAATAATTTTTGTATTTTTTAACCGCACTTTTCTTCTTTTTGGCCGGTATAGACGTTTTAAAAGCCTTTTCTTTTTGCTAAAATTCGGCACCTCAGTCCCATGTGATAAACTTTACAGCGATTAATTGACGGCATTTTTTATTTATAACTAAGGATTCACACCATGTTGAAAAAAATATTTTTAGCAAGTATGGCGTTTTTACTTGTCGGTTGTTCGTTAGGCTCAACGGAAGAAACGATTCCGGCGGAATTTGCCGGTGCGGATTATCAACTTTCCGAAGCCGATGCGGAGAAATGGGCGGTCGCCAGTGATCAGGTTGAACGTTGCATTTACCCGAACTTGACCCGTATTCAAAAAGAACATTTTTCTAAAGAAGACGCTTATATTTATTCCCAGTATGTATTTTTCTATCCGTTGGAAAGCGTAGTCGGCGCGGATAACGTTAAAATTATTCAGGAAGATCAAAAATCTATGGATTACGCCACGTTACAATATAAAAAATTTAAGGATAAGACCTCCAAATCAATGGATGACGAACAATGTAACGTATTGAGAATTAAAGCGCGTGATGATCTTGCCGTTGTGAAAGGCGAATATAAGAGCGCTATGGTGGAAGAAACCAAAAGCGCGGATGACGGTAAAGATCAAAACGGCAACAATCTGGAAAAAAATAAATTCTCCTTTGATATTCTTAAATGGGGAATCGGTTTGATGCTACTGTAAACGCTAAGCGTGGCAGGAACCATTAAAGTGCAGTCGGAAAAATATGCGTTTTTTTGACCGCACTTTTGCGTTTAGCGGCTTATCAGCTTTATTCTGTCCGTATTTATTCAATCCAAGTTACCATTTCTTCCAGCGGTTTGCGGTATTTCTTCTTGATTTCTTTAGCTCGGTAGCCGAATGTTACCATTACCGAAACGCCGTATTCCGTTGCGTCGAATGCGCCTTCTTGGGCTAGGATACGGTTCACTTCCGCGTAATTAAATCCCTCAATCGGGCAGGAATCAATGCCGATCAAGGCGGCGCCCGTCATCATATTTGCCAATGCGATATAGGTTTGTTTACTGCACCAATCAAATAAAGTGCGGTCGTTTTCCAGCACGTTTATGTCATGGGTTTGAAACTCTTTGTAACGGGCGAGGGCTTTTTCGATTTACTCTTGATTCAAACCACGTTTTTCCAAAGAAGAACGGAAGAAATCGGAATCATAACGCGCGTTTTTCTTGGCTAAAATCACGACCAAATGGCTGGCGTCTTCCACTTGTGTCGCCATTCCCCAACTGACGGGTTTGAGTTTTTGCCGCAATTCGGGATTTTGTATGATGACAAATTGCCAAGGTTCGGAGCCTACGGAACTTGGTGATAAGCGGGCGAGTTCTAAAATATAAGCGAAATCTTCTTCGCTGATTTTCTTACTCGGATCGTAATAACGTGTAGCCGAGCGGAAATGGAAAGCGTCTAACACTTGTTGTTTGCTGATTTGCGACATATTTCACCTCTTAACGTTGGAACGGTTGTCACTATCATACT
>JBHBXR010000135.1:0-8451 GCA_041795785.1 Mesocricetibacter sp. | reverse complement strand
ATTCACGGCGGTAATTCGGGCGGGCGTGAAAGTTCTTACTATGCAACCATTCAGCGCGTTCCCGTATTGGAAAATCCGGTCAAAGCAAAAAATTTCCGTATTCACTTGGACGGACGCTATCGAAAGAGGGCCTGAAATGACGGCGCTGCGTGACGGCGTGCAAGGCAAAGACAAGCTGGATGTGCCTATCAAGTTTATGTGGAACTATGCGGGCAACTGTATCACCAATCAACACAGCGACATCAACCGTACCCATGAAATTCTGCAAGATGATAAAAAATGCGAAATGATTGTCGTCATTGAAAACTTTATGACGGATTCGGCAAAATATGCCGATATTCTGTTGCCGGATTTAATGACCACCGAACAAGAGGATATCGTTCCGAACGATTATGCAGGCAACATGGGTTATCTGATTTTCGGTCAGCCGTCCACTTCGGCAAAATTCGAACGTCGTGCAATTTATGATATTTTATGCGAAATCGCAAAACGCTTAGGACAAGAGGTTTACGATAAATTCACCGAAGGCGACCGTAATCAAGAGCAATGGCTACAATTTTTATACGGTCAAATGCAGGCGAAAGATGCGGATTTGCCCGCTTATGAGGATCTGAAAAAAATGGGCGTGTACAAACGTAAAGATCCGAACGAGCATTTTGTCGCATATAAAAAATTCCGTGAGGATCCGCAAGCCAATCCGTTAAAAACGCCGTCGGGTAAAATTGAAATTTATTCCGAGCGTTTAGCCGAAATAGCGAATACTTGGGAATTGGCGGAAAAAAACGAAATTCATCCGCTACCGATTTTCCACCCCGGATTTAACAGCATCTTTGAAACGAAACGCGAGCAATATCCGTTTCAATTAATCGGTTTTCACTATAAATCAAGAACTCACTCCACATACGGCAATATCGATATATTGGAAGCCGCCAACCGCCAAGAGCTTTGGATTAATCCGCTTGATGCCGATCGTTACGGCATTAAAGACGGCGATACGGTGCGGGTTTTCAATGAAATCGGCGAAACCCGCCTGCCTGCCAAAGTCACGCCGCGCATTATGCCGTCGGTGCTTGGTATGGGACAAGGCGCTTGGCACAGAGCCGATATGTTCGGCGATAAAGTGGATCACGCAGGTTCCATCAATGTGCTGACGACCCAGCGTCCGTCACCCTTGGCAAAAGGCAACCCGCAACATTCCAATTTAGTTCAGATTGAAAAAGCCTAAGGAGTGAGCGATGAAACAATTCGGATTTTATTTTGATTCAGACCGTTGTACCGGTTGCAAGACTTGCGAAATGGCTTGCAAAGACTACAAAGATCTCGGTCCGGACGTCAATTTCCGCCGTATTTATGAATATGCGGGCGGTAATTGGAATTTAGGGCAAGACGGTTGTTACCGTCAAGACGTGTTTGCCTATTATATGTCGATTTCCTGCAATCATTGCAGCGATCCTGCCTGTACCAAGGTTTGTCCGACCGGCGCAATGCACAAAAACGCGGACGGTTTCGTTATCGTGAATGAAGAAATCTGTATCGGCTGCCGCTATTGCCATATGGCTTGTCCTTATGACGCACCGCAATATGATGCACAAAAAGGGCATATGACTAAATGCGACGGCTGCTATTCTCGCGTTACGGCGGGACAGAAACCGGTTTGTGTCGATGCCTGCCCGTTACGCGCCTTGGATTTTGCACCGGTTGACGAATTGCGTGAAAAATACGGTAACCAAGCTTCTATCGCCCCGTTACCGCCGGCGGAAGTCACACAGCCTAATTTAGTGGTCAAACCGAATAAACACGCCCGTCCGAGCGGCGATACCAATGGCTTTTTAGCAAATCCGAGAGAGGTGTAAGATGAACGCAGGGCTACACGAATTACCGTTGATTATTTTTACCGTACTGGCACAAAGTGCGGTCGGAAGTTTCTTCGTTTTTACTTTTGCTTTATTTAAAACGGAAAACACGCAAAGCCGCCGCTACATTCATAAAGTCATGTTTGTGATTTTGGCGTTGCTCGGCATCGGTTTTATCGCTTCTATTCTGCATTTGGGATCGCCATTACGCGCTTTTAACTCGCTAAATCGAGTGGGAGAATCCATGCTGAGTAATGAAATTGCCGGCGGCTCGGCATTTTTTGCGTTGGCGGGCGGATATTGGCTGCTTGCCGTACTGAATAAAATGCCGTCGTCTTTAAATAAAGCGTGGCTTATCGTCGCCGCTTTAACCGGCTTGTTGTTTATGTATATGATGGCAAATGTCTATCGCATTCCGACAGTGCCGACTTGGGATAACGCGCTCACACCACTGGCATTTTATTCCACGATTATCGTCGGCGGTTCGGCGTTGGCTTATACGTTGTTGCAACCGAATCCGCACAAAGAATATTGCTTGCAATGGCTGCCTTGGTTATTTACCGCCGGTGTATTATTAATTGCACTGAGCGTGATTTATCAGGCAAGCGGTCTTGCTCATATTCAATCCTCCGCAACGCAAGCAACCGTCCTAGTACCTGATTATGCCGTAATGATGATCTTACGTTTATGTTGTTTGGCTGCGGCGGCATTGCTGTTGCTCAAAGGAAAAAACATCCCCGCATTGACAGCCGCCGTTTTACTGACTCTTAGCGGTGAATTCATCGGCAGAACCTTGTTCTACGGCTTGCATATGACGGTGGGAACGGCGTTCGGCGGTTAAATCACCGATTATCAAAACGGGAAAAAAACAAACCGCACTTATGCCTTAAGTAAAAAAAGTGCGGTTGAAAATTCTAACAAAATTTCGACCGCACTTTTAGGTTTGATTAATCCTCTTTCTTTTCTTCTTTTTTCTCGTCGTCATCGCCGTCAGGAATCACGGCGTTTACCACCGCACCGGTAGTTTTTACCGCAATGGAACCTGCGGTTGTCACCGTATCCACTGCCAAACCGACGACGGAAGTGACGATACAACCGCTTAAACCCAATAGGGCAAAGGATAGCAATAAGATTTTAACCGCTAACTTTTTCATATTACTTCTCATTCAAAATATCCAAACTATGCCAAATTTCATCTATGCGTTTTACCGTAGCGGGATCTTTTTTAATCGCTCTGCCCCATTCCCGTTGAGTTTCGCCCTGCCATTTGTTGGTGGCGTCAATGCCCATTTTGGAACCCAATCCCGCAATCGGCGAAGCGAAATCCAAATAATCAATCGGGGTGTTTTCCACAATGGTGCAATCCCGCGCGGGATCGCTACGGGTGGTAATCGCCCAAATTACATCCTTCCAATCCCGTGCGTTAATATCGTCATCACACACAATCACAAATTTGGTGTACATAAACTGGCGTAAAAACGACCATACGCCGAACATCACTCGCTTAGCGTGTCCGGCATATTGTTTCTTCATGGTCACTACTGCCAAGCGGTAAGAGCAGCCTTCCGGCGGCAGATAAAAATCTACGATTTCCGGAAACTGTTTCTGCAAAATCGGAATAAACACTTCGTTTAATGCCTCGCCGAGTACGGCGGGTTCATCCGGCGGTCTGCCCGTGTAAGTGGAGTGATAAATCGGTTTTTCCCGCATCGTGACATGAGTAACGGTAAATACGGGAAAATATTCCTGTTCGTTGTAATAACCGGTGTGATCGCCGTAAGGTCCTTCCAACGCGGTTTCCTGCGGATCAATATAACCTTCCAATACAATTTCGGCGGAAGCGGGCACTTCCAATTCGTTACTGACGGATTTTACCACGTCGGTTTTATTGCCGCGTAACAAACCGGCAAACGCATATTCGGACAGCGTGTCCGGCACGGGTGTGACGGCGGCTAAAATCGTCGCCGGATCCGCTCCCAATGCGACGGAAACGGGAAACGGTTGACTTGGATTGGCTTCTTTCCATTCCTGAAAATCCAATGCACCGCCGCGATGAGAAAGCCAACGCATAATCAGTTTGTTTTTAGCGATAAGTTGCTGACGGTAAATGCCCAAATTCTGTCGCTTTTTATAAGGTCCTTTCGTGATCGTCAGCCCCCAAGTGACTAAAGGCGCAATATCTTCCTTCCAGCACTGCATAATCGGCAGCTTATATAAATCCACCTGTTCGCCTTCCCACACAATTTGCTGACAATCCGCTTTGTTCAGCACTTTAGTCGGCATATTTAACACCTGTTTATATTGCGGCAAGGCGGAAAGCAGATCTTTAAATCCTTTCGGCGGTTCGGGTTCCTTTAAAAAAGCCAATAATTTTCCCACTTCACGTAAGGCGGAAACCTCTTCTTGTCCCATTCCCAAGGCGACCCGTTTTGCCGTGCCGAACAGATTGCACAACACGGGAATATCAAAACCTTTCGGATTTTCAAACAACAATGCAGGTCCTCCCGCACGCAAAGTGCGGTCGGAAATTTCCGTCATTTCCAAATAAGGATCGATTTCCTGCGTAATCCGTTTCAGTTCGCCTTGACTTTCCAACAATTCAAGGAAATCGCGTAAGTTCTTATATTTCATTATGCTTCCGTCTCTGCACGGTTCAGTAACCATTCGCAAGGCGTAAAACGCTCGCCGTAAAGTTTAACGTGATGATGCAGCTCCGGCACAATATTTTTTGCGCCGATTTTTTCAATATAGGCGTAAATGCCGCCACGGAAATCGGGGAAGAACGCACCTAATACGGAAGCAACATTGCCTTCGTCGGTGTTGCGAATCACCCCTTCCTGCAAGCAGTAACAAGCTTCGTTAATCATCATCAGAATACAACGACGCACGATTTGTTCCGATTCCAAATTATTGGAGGTGACGATTTCAAGGGTATGATAAATACTGCCGTCTTCCATCGTGCGTTCACCGGTTTGCGAATGATACAAATAGAAACCGCGGTTATTTTTCGCACCTTTACGTTCATTATCAATCAGATACTGTATTCTTGGCGGCATGGTAAAACGTTCGCCCAATTTTTGCACCAAATCCGGTAAGGATTTTACTAACACATCCAAGCCCATATCGTCGATCATCGCCAACGGACCGATTTGGAAACCGAATTCCTGCAAAGAATGATCCACAAACTCAATGGCTTCGCCGTCAATCACACATTGCACCGCTTCCAACAAATACGGAGTCAAAATACGGTTGACGAAAAAGCCCGGTCGATCCGCCACCAATAACGGGATTTTCCCCTGCTGAATAGCGAAATGGATCGCTGTCGCGATAGTATGTTCCGAACTGCCCTGATGAGGAATAATCTCCAGCATTTTGCGTTCCGACACCGGGCTGAAATAGTGAAAACCGATAACGTTTTCGGGATTCGGCGCATTTTGCGCAATTTCGGCAATAGAAAGCGTGGAAGTGTTGGTCGCATACACAATATCTTTGCCGAAATAAGCAAAGGCTTCGCCGATCATTTGTCGTTTAAGTTCAAGATCTTCATACACCGCTTCAATCACAAAATCCGCATTCGGTTTGCCGATAAAGCGTTCGCCGCCGGAAATCAGCTGCATAGTTTGGCGCATTCTGCCTGCGCTCAAGTTGCCTTGTTCCACTTCCAGTTGTAACAAACTGCTGGTACGCTGTAAGGCGCGCTGGATTTCCGTTAAATGAATATCCTTAATCCGCACCGGCAAATTGGCACGATGCGCCGTAATATAAGCGATACCCGCTCCCAAGAAGCCGCTGCCGAGGATCGCCACGCTTTTCACATCACGCACATCATCGTCCGCATAACCGCGTTCCTTATACTGCCATTTCATCGCCCGTGTTGTTCGTTCCAAGTGACGCAATACGCGCGATTG
Source organism: Mesocricetibacter sp. (assembly GCA_041795785.1). Classification (GTDB taxonomy): domain Bacteria; phylum Pseudomonadota; class Gammaproteobacteria; order Enterobacterales; family Pasteurellaceae; genus CAJPST01. The sequence continues at coordinate 2,690 of JBHBXR010000135.1, read as the reverse complement.
TTCACTATAAAATAATTTGCACAAACCTTGCCGTTCGGCTGCCATTCCTTCTTTAAATTCCGTTTTCTTTAATACATCCATCAGGGTTTCGGAAGCGGGATAATTATCAAAAGCACGCAAAGAAATACGGCTTTGTACTTTTTCAAGCGCTTGATCACGGGTAAATTTAGTGACTTCCAAAAGGTTTTTCGCTTTTTTCCATAATCGCGATCCTTTTATCGCCCCTTCCGTAGTTTTCTGCTCTCTGACATGAAAAAGTGCGGTCGATAATAACGACGTTTTTTCAACAATCTGATCAATTAATCCCAAATCCAAAGCTTTTTTCGCATTAATTTTATCGCCGGTAAACAATAACGGAGCGGCATCCTTTAAGCCGATTAAACGCGGTAAACGCTGCGTACCGCCGGCAAAAGGCAGTAATCCCGAACGAACTTGCGGCATGGCAAACAAGGTGTGGCTGTCCGCCGTGGCAATACGAATTTTGCACGCCAACGCCAGTTCTAAACCCATTCCGAAACAATCGCCGTGAATCGCCGCAACGGTCGGCACGTTCAGATTTTCGATTTCACGCATTACCGCTTGCGCTTCATCAGCAAATTTTTCCAACTGCGTCGGGCTTTTATCTTCCAATTCCGCCAAATCAAAACCGCGAATGAAATTGTTTTGTTGCGCCGAAATAAAAATCAGCCCTTGTAGTTTCTGATAAAGCACCGCGCCTAACACTTCGCGTAAACGATCGATAAAATCCGACTGTAACAAATTGAACGAACGGTTCGCTGTATGAATGGTTACGACGGCAATATTATGTTGTACGCTCAATGAAAAAGGTGAGCCGTTTTGCGTTTGAAGTTCCTGTTGCTGCATTTTCTTTTCCTTATTCACGTTCCAATACCATCGCCGCACCCAATCCGCCCAAGCCGCTGGATGCGATCAATGCCAAATTACCGCCGCGGCGTTTTAATTCAAATAATGATTGGATTAAGATGCGCAGGCTGCTGACCGCACGCGGGTTACCGTACGCCAATGAGCCGCCCAGCACATTGAATTTATCCATATCCACGGCGCCGATTGCCGCACTGCGGTTAAGAGACTGACGGGCAAACATCTCATCTTCAAACAAACGTAAATTCCCCAATGTTTGCGCTGCGGAGGATTCGTGCATATCAATTAAATCAATATCCTGTAATTGCACGCCGGCACGAAGCAGCGCCAAAGAAGAAGCAAAAGTCATGCCGCTGAGCATATTTTCCCACACTTCGTTACCCGTCATCGCATAACTGCGGATATAACCGAGCGGTTCCAATCCTTCCGCCTTGGCGATGTCTTCCCGCATCAACATCACGGCACCCGCACCGTCACAAGCTTTGGCAATATTCCATTGGGTTACCGTACCGTAATTTTTATCCACCAACGGTTTAAAATGTTCATAACGTTTGGCTTTGACCGACGGCGAAATCATGTTGTCCGCCACCACGACATTTTCATAAGGATAAGGGAAAGAAACCATCACTTCGTCACGCAGTAAACTGTCCTGCCACGCTGCGGCGGCTTTTTGATGGGAATACGCGGTGAATTCGTCCTGTTGTTGACGGCTGATATTAAAATGACGCGCCATTTGTTCCGATACGTCGGCGACGGAATATTGGGTAATGTAATCGCGTAAGTTGACGCTGTGCGGTTTTAAATCGCGCCAAGAGAGCTGTTGAAACAACTCAAATTTACGCTCCCAAGTGCCTGCTTTCAGAATATCCTTAAACAGCTGCATCATCCGCGGGTTCAAACTGATGGATGAATTGGAAATGGAATCCGCACCGCCTGCAATACCGGACAAAATCGAACCGCTGACAATGCTGCTCGCCACATTAGCCGCCGCCTGCAATCCCGTCACACAGGAACTGCTGATGGTATAAGCCTGAACATGGGACAAACCGAGAGTTACCGCAATTTCACGCGCTACATTAGGCACATCAGGATGTTGAATCACCTGCCCGAAAATCAATTGTTGAATCAATGAACGTTCCACAGGAAAACGGTTTAACAACTCATTGGTCACCATCGTACCGAGATCCGCCGCAAACACCTGTTTAAACCCCGTATCCTGTTTATTAAACGGTGTACGCAAACCGGCGACTAGCGCAATACGTTGCCCTTGCGTTGTGTGTAATTTTTGTTCGGTGAGCATTATCAAACTCCTACGTATTTTTCATTCCCGCTATTGTTAGCGTGAAGCGTTTTTATTGCAAGCAATAATGTGATTTTTTAACAAAAAACACTATCCGCCTTTCGGGTGAATTTGTACTCCGACGGGAGATTGGGTAGAATGACGCAACGTAAAATTCAGGATGAAATTATGACCAAGAAAAAACAAAAACCGACTTCCAACACCATTGCGTTGAACAAACGCGCCCGTCACGATTATTTTATCGAAGACGAAATCGAAGCGGGACTTTCCTTACAAGGTTGGGAAGTCAAATCCATGCGCGCGGGCAAAGCCAATATCAGCGACAGCTATATTATTTTCAATAACGGCGAAGCGTTTTTGTTCGGTGCCACCATACAACCGCTAAGCGTCGCTTCCACCCATGTGGTGTGCGATCCCACCCGTACGCGTAAGTTATTATTAAATCAAAAAGAACTTGCCTCGTTATTCGGTAAAGCCAATCGCGACGGCTATACTATTGTCGCCCTTT
>JBHBXR010000134.1:0-23054 GCA_041795785.1 Mesocricetibacter sp. | reverse complement strand
TATTTATTTAAGAATGGACCGCCGTTGAGAGCAAGAGCATCAGTTTGAACCCCTCCTACATTGATAACGTGATTAAGAGCCACTTTCACCCCATTCGCCGTGGTGCTGGTGGTGATGTTTTTACTGTCACCGTTTACACTTACCGTGCTGCCCAGTTTACGTTCAACATTAGTACCGACATCCGCCGCAAAGCTTAACGGTTTCACCACTTCGTTGTTGAGGTTGGTTAGCGCATCGCCCACGTTATTCGCGGTCAATGTCGTACCGTTAGTTGTTGTCGTGGTGTAGGTCGGCGCTTTAAAGGTGCCGTCGGCATTAATGCCAGCGCCACCGCCCAATGCCGTTGTTGCGCCTTTTAACTGACCGACATTCGCCGCATCGGTATCCGCCGTGCCGGCTGCAACATTAACCACTTTATTGCCACCATTATTCAAGCCACTACCGCTGAGGCTGACCACTTTTGCCGGATCCGTATTGGCAATCGTCAAACCGCCGTTATTGATTGTGGTGTTACCTGCCGTAAAGGCGTTTGCCTTCACTGTGTTCACATTCAAGTCATTGGCTAAGTTAAAGGTTACATCGTTATTTGCCGTAGTTTTGCTGATAACGATATTGCCGTCGGTGTTGTTCAAATCAACGGTTGCATTCGGTGCAACGTTAGTTTTATTCGCACCTTGTGCAGTCAGGTTCCAGCCCGCACCAGCCGTATTACGTACAGATTGAATCGCATCATTGATGTTGCTTGCGCCCGTACCGCCGATATTATTGTTGGTGTAAGTACCGGTTGCCGGATCATAGGTGGTTGTACCGCCGATGATGTTTTTAACCCCTTCGCCTTGAGCAAACAACTGGCTGCCGTTAATGGCGTCTTTACTGGTTGCATTCACGTCACCTTTTTCTAACCCACTGATTTTATTTGTGGTACCGTCAGTAACAACTGAACCTACAGTTGTTTTATTGAACGTTGGCGTATCGGAGAAATCAAGCGTTACATTACCTGCCGCATCTCTGGTAGCTGTCAGGTTAGGGTCAACGGATGTTACACTTTGAACGGAGTTTTTAGCTTTACTCTCAACTGCTTTCAATTGTGCTACGTTCACCGCATCACTATCATTGACACCGTTTGCAACATTAGTAATAGTTTTATTACCCGCATCAATACCCGATTTAGTTACGCTAGGACCGCCGCTAATGCTTAATCCATTGCTGTTTAAAGTATTACCGCCAGCAGTAACACTGTTGAAAGTAACGTTATCTTTGGTAGCGACCGTCACTTTACCGTTGGCTTGAGTTACTTTAATGTTATTACCCGCCTCAATCGTCATCGTATCGCCGGAATTAATTAACTCGTTTGTTTTACCTGCCATTTCACCGGTGCCGGTTGCTGCTACTGTCAAAGTAAAGCCTGCTTTATTGATTGCATCGGCAACTTGTGTCGCTGTTGCAAAGGTGTTACCTGTTGCACCTGAAGTGACTTTACCGTCAGTACCGGTTGTCAACGTTGTGGTATTAACAGAGTAGGCGATTGTTGACGATTTACCGTCCGCAGCGGTTGTAACCGTTGCTGTCGTTCCGGTACCGTTAACAAAATTTACCACATCGTTGCTTTTCACCAAGTCTTTTTGGGTGCCGTTGCCTTGTAAATTCCAACCACTGTTAGCCGCGCTGTTGTTTATATTAGAAACTGCGTCATTCAATTGTTTAACGTTAACCGCGTCGGTATTTGCCGTACCTGCCGCAACATTAGAAATTTTCTGATTGCCGTTATTTAAACCGCTCGCACTTAGCGACACAGGACCTGTTGTAACGGAAGTTACATTCAAATTAGGATTTAATTTAACTTGAACGCCTGCTGTTGTCGCCGCTGTTGTGATATTACTATCACCGGTCACAGCAACGCTGCTACCCAATTTTTTCACACCCGTGCTGCCGCTCGTACCGGTAAAGGTTAGACCCTGCGTATCTACCGCAGTTTTCGCTGCTACACCTTTGTTGATGTTATCTTTCGTCGCCTGAGTCAAATCCACCGCATAATCAGTCACGTTAGTTGAAGTATTCTTCGCCCCCTTAGTCACTGCTACCGCCGAACCGCTCGCCGCCGATACGCTCGCACCGTCTGCATTTACCGTATAAATGTCATGACCGTCCGCAGCTTGTGTTTTTGCCACGCTCGCTACATTCGTTCCTGCTTTAACTTCAGTTTTTGCTGCTGCTGCGGCTTTTTTCACATCACCGATATTGGCTGCATTAGTATCTGTCGTACCACCGCTTGCTACATTGGTAATTGGCTTATTACCTGCATTGATACCGTTGGTTTTCGTGATGCTAGGACCATTAGTGACGACTAGACCATCTGTCGTTAATGTACTGTCACCAGCTTTAACACTCGTGAACACTGCATTTTCTACCGTTGCGACAGTAATTTTGTTCGTAGCCTGCGTAATTGCAATGTTTTTACCGGCATCAATCGTCACGGTTTCGGCTTGGTTAATATCTTCCGGTGTACTACCTGTGACAGTTCCGGCAGATTGGGATGTTGTCAGTTTCCAGCCGGAATAGCTGTTTACACCGCCGATTGAGGTATTAACCGCATCAATCGCAGCTTTTAACTGATCTTCAGTTGCAGCGCGACCTGAGGTGATGTTAGGAGTCCACTTTGTATTGGTTAAACCAGTAATTGTCCCTGCTGTACCATCAATCGTAACCGGCTTAGCTGTACCGATTGCCACGGTATCGGCTAATTTCAGTTGAACGCCATCATTTGCTGTTGTACTGCTGATATTACTATCACCTTTAACACGAATAGTGTCGCCAAGTGCATATTTTGTGGTAGCACCTGTCGTGCCGCCAAAATTAATGCCTTTATCGACCGCACTTTTTGCATCTACGCCTTTGTTGATGTCATCTTTCATCGCTTGAGTCAAATCAACCGTGATTTTGTTACCGTCAACCGCTGTGGTTATTGCATTTTGACCAACTACATCAAAGCGATTATTAGTATTATTCACTGTAATGCCCGCTTTTGTCGCGTCTGCGCCTACCGTAAATTGTCCCAGTTTGCTCTCGGCTGTAGTCTTCACTTCATTCAATTGACCGCCGTTTACTGCATCTTTACTATTCGCCGCAACTGTGCCATCAGCCACATTTGTGATTTTGTTACCGCCATTATTTAAGCCGGTATTAGTTAAGCTAACCGGGTTTGTACCGTTTGAGATAGTAATACCATTGGTACCCATTACAGTATTGCCGGTAGTCACTTGTGTAAACTCCACTTCGTCTTTCGTCGCAATACTTACCTTGTTTGCCGTGTGGGTGACTTTAATGTTTTTACCCGCATCAACCGTCACGGTTTCACCGTTTTGGATTTTATCATCCGCTACAGTAGTTGATACGCCACCACCCACATGGCTGGCTGCCAATTTAAAGCCGGCAGCTTTTAATTGTGCCACGTTGACTGCGTCAGTATCGGCTGTACCTGCGGCCACACTGGTAATTTGACGTGTAAGAGTTGTGCCATTACCCACAGAAACAGCAGCATGAGTGGCTTTCCATACACCAGCAGGAGCGGTAGCATCTTTAGCAGATAATGGGTCTGCACCTGTTTGACCACCTGCGATAGTGGCATTGCTAGCCGCACCCAATGCCACACCGCCAGAAACGGTTACTTTAGCGCCATCACCAATGGCGATTGCTTGCACTTGGGTTGCTTCCGCGCCACGACCAATAGCAATTGCATTACTAGATGCTGCGCTACCGTTTACGCCTGACTTAGCCTCTGCACCAATAGCAACATCATTACCTGTATAGGCTTGGCTGGCGCGTCCAATCGCCATTGAGCTGGCACCGCTTGCGGTACCTGAACTTAATGCCAAACTGTTTGCGCCATTTGCAGCGGCAGAAGAGCCCACCGCAGTAGCGTGTATTGCAGCAGCACCGGTAGATGCTCCATTACCAATAGCTGTTGCATAGTCCGCCTGTGCTTGTGTTTGATAGCCAATCGCAACTGTTTGTGCTCCAGTTGCTTTAGCGGTTGCCCCCATAGCATAAGATTGATTGCCTTTTGCTTCGGCTTTCAAGCCGATAGCCGCTGCCGAAATGCCTTCAGCTTTGGCTTCTTGACCTATGGCCACTGTGCCTGTATTGCTTGCATTTGCTTTCGTACCAATAGCTACCGCTTCAATTTGAGAAGCAGTGGCTTCTGAACCTACCGCAACTGCGCGATAAGCTGTTGCACTGGCACCGACGCCCGCCGCTAAAGCGCCGTTAGCGGTTGCGCCGTCGTTGTTGTAGTTTCCGCCTATCGTGCCGTTATCGTTTACGCTGTAATAATGGGTGGTTGCGGCTTTTAATTGTGCTACGTTTACCGCATCAGTGTCATTCGTACCCGCAGCAACACTGGTGATTTGGCGGGTGATTGTAGTTCCTTTACCTACCGATACAGCCGCATGAGTGGCTTTCCAAGTGGAGTTATCTGCCACAGTTGCATTCAAAGGATTGGTTCCTTTAATTTCTTTATCTACGCTTGCTTCACTGCCTTTACCCAATGCTACACCGTTATTCACGGTAACAGACGTATTACTACCTAAGGCAACTGCTCCTGCAATTGGGGTTGCGTCCGTATAAGTAACGGTGTTTTCACGGTTAGAAACATTGGTAACATTATTACGTGTCGCCACATTCTTAATGGTGATATTTGCCGCTGTCGCACCAAGTTTGACGTTATTACCCAACACAAAGCTGTCTGAAGAAGTGTTGCCAATGATGTTTTTATTACCGATGGCATAACTGTCCTCACCACCGACAAAGCTGCGATCAGTAGTGTTAAGTTGAGGTTGTCCGCCACCTGTTGCAATACCCCATGAACCTGAGCGGGCACCGGATACTACACTACCCGCACCAATAGCTACTGCACGTGAACCTGTTGCTGCAGAGTTATGTCCTAACGCCACACTATCTTCTGAGCCGGCAAATGAGTATGAACCCACGGCTACCGCACGTGAACCTGTAACCACAGCACCGGTTGCCACTGCAGCACCTTGGTCGCCTGTCACACTAGTACGAGCACCTAAAGCAGTAGCAAACTGTCCTGCATGAGTTAAACCACCCAATGCTACTGAGTTTTCCCTATCACTGGCATAAGCGTCATTACCAATAGCAATACCGTCTTGCCCCATTGCTTGGGAATTGGAACCAATTACAACAGAAGATGCACCGGATACTATATTTTTACGACCCACCGCCAAAGAGTTATTACCTGATACCGTATTTTGAGAACCCATCGCAAGAACCGACTCTAACTCCATTCCGGTAGCATTAGTATTAATAGTATTTTCAGAGCCAAAGACATGGGCACGACCACGATTGATAGTATTGCTGTTACCATATACTTGTACATCTGTTAATACACCGGCAGATGGCGGAGTAGTGCCTGTTACTGAAGAAACGGCAATTTTGTTAGACGTACCAACGATTGAACTGTAAAGCGCTGTAATGGCGTTGCCGGCGGCTACATTACCGTTAAGATCTTTACCATCTATAGGAACATTATCCGAACCAATCACTGTTGTGTAATTACCGGATACATTATTACTTTTACCCATGGCAATTGAATTTGTACCACCGGCGGTTACAGAATAGCCTACAGCAGTGGAATAAAGTCCGGTTGCTTTTGCACTATCACCCACTGCGGTTGCTGACTGTGCAGTTGCGGTGGCGTTTGACCCTATTGCAATTGAATGTTTACCCGAAGCGCCGGCATCAGGATTTGTGCTTGCGCCGATTGTGATTGCATTTTCAACTTTATTTGTGTCAGATAACGCAGTGCCGCTTCCCATGCGAATGCTGTTTGTTGCTCCGACACCGTTAACTCCGCGATCACCGACACCGATAATGCCGCTGTTTACATCTAAACGACCACCAAGGGTTAGGCTGTTTGCACCATTGTGAGTGGTAGTATTTCCGGCGTTACCTTGCCAAGTATTATAGAACAAGGTGCGGTTTGTTTGCGTATCACGCGCTTGTGTAGCAGCTCCGGTTGGAAGACAAGGATTGTATGAAGAGGCCAGACCAAAACTACTTGGGTTTACCGCCTGAGTTGCAGCGTTTGCAGCGCTATTAGTAATATTCGGAGTAATGTTTTTATTTGCCGTAATCGCTGCTGCTATTGTTTGGTTTGAACCTTCAATAGAGAAAAAGCCGGTATTAAGCCCTTGATCATAAGTTGCCGTACAACCGCCATCATTACCGTCATTAATATAAATTCCCGGCGCGGCAGAAACAGGTGTGCCGGTAATGGAAAGCAGAATAGCGGACATTAATGCAGAAAACGTGAACGTTTTGCTTGCTACAGATGCTGAATTAACCTCAGCGCCGCCATTCACAGATGATTTTCTATTTGATTTAGCCAATTCGGAAACTACAACCAAACTTTGTGTCGCATGATTCCATATAGTTCGATAGATTTTATTCATTTAAATAATCCTTCCTAATGATAGTTAAATATAAATACAAATAGCGCAAAAAGTACTGCCATACAACAAATCTCCCCACGCTCTTTGTGCTTATTCTGATAATAAACAAAAAGTTAAATAATAGTGCATTGTCATATAAATAGTGGGTTATTGTCAATGTGTGTAAAATAAACAATATAAAAAAAAAGAGGATTCCTATGAAATACAGTTGGAATCACTAAATATTAATTTTCAAAAAAACGAATAAAAAGAATTTGTTATTCAGGTTTTTTGCAATAAAAACAAGTGGATAACCCATTAAATCAATTACACTCAATTTGTAGGACTAATCAGACGGAGGAACCATTATAAAATGTAAAGTATTGTAAATTACAATGTCACACGGTAAATTTTCAAAATAGGCTAAATTTCAAAATCAATATTATCAGAGAAAAAAGTTACAATGTAACTTGGTTGTGAATTGAAAAATATATGGCAACATAGAGCAGGGAAGTATCGCAATCAAGATGTTTAGAATATTTTTATACCGGAATTATATTCATCAATTTTTTCATCGTTTACCTAAATCAACCATTTCGAATTTGTTTCATACCAACCTTTATAAATATACCTCAGCGAATTTCATTAAATAACTTTCTTTAAAATTATATTCAAAAAGGGGATGGCATAAAAATCACAATGCAAACCATGCCAAAACTGTGGTAAATACATCTTGTCACTTTTGTATTTTATTTAACATAATATTCATTATGCGAAATCAGTTATCAGGTAAATGAACACTACGATTTAGACAAATCATTAGGTTATACACGGATAATAAATACTGATTAAGCTAGACGATTTAAGGTGTTACAAATGATTTATAGAGAATAATCCACAAAGTTATGCACTGAATTATGCTGTGTAAAGGAAAATTAAATTTAAGATCTGCGTTTTGATGTGGCACAAAAATAAAGCCATTATGAATAAACATAAATGGCTTTTTGATTGCGCTACGTGAATTCTGATCATGAATCAGGGAATTTATAGCGGATTTTTTATTTAGGCGAATTATTGAATTTGTATTAATTAACCGAGCAATTTCATGCCGTAATCATACAATTGTTGTAATAATTCCAAAGATTTTGGGTTGTCGGCATTTTGTTCTGCCAATCTTTGCAAATCTTGCACAAATTGAACCGCACTTTTTTCCAGTTTCTGCTGACGATATTTTTGCCATTTGATTTGTTCGGCACGGGTTAATGTTTTATAGAAATGTCTTGCACGGTAATGGAACAACAATGCGTTAATACGGTTGTCTTCAAAAGTCAAGTTGTGTTCAGTGAGCTTTTCTGCCGGCAAGGTGCGTAAAATCGCCATATTGTTTCTGTCGGCATGGCTGAAAAAGCCGTTATATAGCTCGGTTTCTACGTTATCGCTAGGTTCAAAATGTTTTTCTTCATTAAAGATTTCTATCACTTTTTCCCGTATATCCAATGCGTTACGCAACTTTTGTAAATTTTCAAGACAATATGCGCGGTCAATGCCTAAGCGTTCGGCATTCTCAGGTAATAAAGTTTTGGCCGGTGCAAGAATCGGGCATTTATTGATATGAACCAATTTTAACGGAACGGACAACACTCCCCTTGCCTCTAATTCGGATTTCTTGGTGTATAAAACGTCGCGTAATTCGACCGCACTTTTTGATAGCAGATCATCAATATTCGCCGTTAAATCGCATACAATCACGGCATTTTGGTTGATCGGATGCCATGCCAACGGCGCAATCCAAGTGCAGTTGCCGCGATAATTGCCTAACATACCGGAAATATGCACCAAAGGCGTCATTTCTGCGGTATCAATCATTTTTTCAATGTCTTTTTTAGCGCGGTTTTCAAAGAAAAACCGAAACAGTTTGGGCTGTTTCTGTTTAATCAGTTTTGCCATGGCAATGGTGGCGTACACATCCGCCATGGCATCGTGCGCATTACTGTGTTCAATGCCGTTGGCTTGCGTAAGTTTTTCCAAACGGAAAGACGGCATTCCCTCTTCATCATAAGCCCAATTGATGCCTTCGGGACGCAAGGCATAACATGCCCGCACCACATCCAATAAATCCCAGCGGGAATTGCCGTTACGCCAGCTGTATTCATAAGGATCGATAAAATTACGATAAAAGGTGTAGCGGGTCATTTCATCGTCATAACGGATATTGTTATAGCCCATTATGCACGTATTCGGGCGACTGAATTCCTGCAAGATACGCTCGGCAAATTCAGGTTCGGACAAGCCTTTTTCATTGCATTCCTGCGGTGTAATGCCCGTGACTAACACGGCATCGGGCGCAGGCAGATAGTCATTGGTCTGTTTGCAATAAAACATGACAGGGTCACTAATTATATTGAAATCTTTATCCGTACGGATACCTGCAAACTGTGCGGGACGGTCGGTTGCCGGATTGACACCGAAACTTTCATAATCATAAATAAAAAAACTGAAATCGTTTTGCATGGCGTTTCTGTGATAAGTTCGATAAAAATAAGGACGTTAAATTATAACGTCCTTCGGTATAAAATTAAGCAAAGAGTTTCTCGCCGTATAATAACAGAATGGAAACCAATCCTAAGGCAATCCCTACCCCATTAATTTTACTGATTTTTTCTTTAAAAATTAATGCGCCGGTCAATGCGCCTAAACAAATAACCCCTAAATCCATACCGGCAAACACAATAGTCGGGCTTTCTTTAAAATATTGATGGGCTTTAATATAAAACAGAATATTAAAGAAGTTCAAACAACCCAACAACATACCGCCCAATAAGCTCGGCGCCGTCCAAATCGTGCGTTTAAGCAGTAAATAAATAAAGATAATCGAACCCGCCAAGACAAAGGAAATAAACAAGGTGGTCGGAAACGCTCCGCCCATCAAGGCGATTTTCTTAAATAAAATACCGATCACACCATAACCCGCCCAAACCAGTATTAAGAACAGAATGGCTTTGCCTGCATTGTCCTGCAGGGCGTTCGTCGGTTTGGACAATAAGCAAAATAACGCGGCAAACGCCACGATTACGCCGACAATCCGAATTGAACTTAAGGTTTCATTGAAGATCAATACGGCGGCTAAAATTTGTAAAAACAACGCTAAACGTTGCGCCGCATCAGCTCTTACGATACCGGCGTATTCAACGGCTTTCGACATAAAAACGAACACCGTCGGCAATAAAATGCCCAACGAAAGGAAAATCGGTTGCGCTTCGCTTTGTAAAAAGAATTCGGTAAATCCGAATCCTTTGAAATCGGGTTTTAATAAAAAATAACATAAGGAAATCGCAATAACGTAGTTAAATGCAATCGCCTGATTAGGAATGATTTTATACTTGCCCGCCACTTTCAGTAACACGGATACGGATACGCTGCATAAAATAGCGAGAATAAGATAGTGCATTTTAGTTCCTTTAAAATGTTGATGGTTTATTTCTAAATTATGTCAATTATATAAAAAGTGCGGTCAAAATTTTTGATGTTTTTTACAGGTGATACCTTTTATTTATTTACTTCCTCCACCCAATTTTCTAACCGCAATCCTTCTACCCGCTCAAATTCGCACATATTGTTTGTTACTAAAACCAACCCTTCGCTACGGCAATGAGCTGCAATATGAATATCATTTTCTCCGATGATTTTACCGATTTTAGATAAATGGGTCTTGATATTGCCAAAATGAGCCGCGGCTTTTGGTTCATAGGGTAAAATTGTTACGCGGGAAAGAAAATCTTCAACTACGGTAAGATTACGATCAGCATAAGCGCTTTTCTCGGCGCCGTAATAAAGCTCGGCAACCGTAATGCTACTGACACAAATCTGATTGGCATAACGGTTAAAATAAGATAACGCCTCGATAGGACGCTGTTTAATCACATAAATAACAATATTGGTGTCAAGCATGTATTTAAGCATATTGCATCCTAAAGCGCTTCTCTTTCCGGTTGTGACAGTGTCTCGCGTTCAAGCATAAAATCTTCGCTGACCGAAGGTACGGAAAGAAAAAAACTATCCCAACTGTTTTCAATGGGACTTAAAATCCGTTCTTTACCGATAATACGAATATTGACTTTTTTTACATTTTCATCAAAACGCATTGAAACCGGCAGACGAACCGCTTGCGTGCGATTGGTAATAAATACGGATGCTTCCATAAGGCTCTCCTTTGGCAATATTAAGAATTCGGTTATAGTATATAGCAATGCTATATATCACTCAAGCAAATGATAATCCAACGCAAAAGTGCGGTCAAAAAACAATGAAATTTTTGACCGCACTTTTAGCAAGATGACTACTCTGTCGCGCCGAATCCGCGTAGTCCGACGACGTGGACGTGCTCTTGATTGCCGGAGATTTTACGCACCAGTTTATAGGTGGTGCCTTTTTCCGGGCTGATGTTTTCAGGGGCGGCGATAAGTAACTGCATATCCAAACGGTTACAGAGTTCAAACAAGGTGGAGATGGATTTAGCATCCAAACGCGCCGCTTCGTCGAGGAACAATAAACGGCACGGCACAATGTCTTTGCCGCGAATGCGACGGCTTTCTTCTTCCCAGCTTTGAACGACCATCAATAAAATCGACATACCGGTACCAATCGCTTCACCGGTTGACAAGGCGCCGCTTTCCGCGCGCAACCAACCGTCGGCGCCGCGATATACTTCCACTTCGAGATCGAGATAATTGCGGTAATCCAGCAATTCTTCGCCGATGGTTTGCGCCGTACGTTGTCCCATATCAATATGCGGATTTAAGCGTTGATACAGTTTGGCGATGGCTTCCGAGAAGGTAATGCGGTTATCGGTGAATAGATCCTGATAATCTTCTTGATTCCCCGATAAAGCATCCAATAACATCGCATGAGTATCGCGAATATTCACCACCAAACGCACCGATTTTACCTGACCGAAGGCGATATTCTGTAAGCCTTGGTTGAGCATACGGATACGGTTTTGTTCGCGTTGAATGGTCTTACGCATAATATTTGCCACCGATTCCGAACTAATCGCCAATTTATGTTCGCGGTTAGTCAATTCATCGGTCAGACGTGACAATTCGATTTCCATTTGTTCGATAGCGTCAATCGGATCATCGGTTTTGATGATGTCTTGACGGATACGCTCGCGTAAATGCTGATACACGGCGATAAAGAAACGGACTTTGTTTTCCGGTTTGCGGCTGTCTTCCGATACACGCAACGCATCGCGCAGATATTCGTTATCCGCTACCGCCGTGCGTAATGCGCCCAAGGCTTTATCCGACATAGAACGCAGCTCATCGGCGGACAAATAGGCCAATTCACGGCGGTTCAGGCGTTTTTCCACTTCGCTGTTGCGAGATAAGCGTAACACCACGCACCAACTGACTTTCGCCGCCACGACCAATTCGCGTTGGGTTTTATAATCCCGTTCCGCTTTGCGAATGCGACGGGATAGATTTTCCGCTTCGCTTTCGATTAGTGTCAGCTGTTTATCTAACGCATTACAACGCTGACGGTTTGTTGCAAGTTGTTGATACAGTTCGTCTTTGCGGATGCGGGCACGTTCTTCCGCACCTTGATCGGCACGCACGCCAAAGTCGTTAATTTCCTGAATCAGCTCGTTTAATATTTGATTCTTACTGTCAAACGCACTTTGCAGTTGAATATAAACCTGATTGTATTGGCTGAACTGCGTTTGTTTTTGACGCAGCTGTTCGCGCTGTTGTTCGCGTTGCGCCTGCATTTGTTCCAAACGGTTGCGTAGCTGCTCGTTTAATTCGGAGGTTTCCGCCTGCACCGCCGATTCATAACTGAAATGGGTTTTACGTTGCACCACATCGGCTAAGGCAAATAATTTCTGCTGAATTTGTTTTTGTTGCGTAACGGTTTGTTCGTAATCGGATTTTAATCGTTCATAATTTGCCGGATCGCTTTGCAACGTATTGGCAATCGGCTCTAATTGTGACAACGTAGCGCTATGTTGGCGGATAAAAATTTCATCTTGTTCCGCTAAGTCCAATTGTTCGCGACATTCTTCAATACGATCAAGCAGGCTTTCATCCGCCAATAAATTCAGTTGCGGAATCAGCTTGTTCAGCATTTGCATTTTTTCTTTCGCATTATCCAGTCGAATACGAATTTGTTGTTCGCTCGTGCCGAATTGGTTGAGTTCACGCTCAATTTCAGTGCGTTGCGCATTCAACTCGCGCATGAGCTCTTCCGGATTCGGCTGGAAAGCCAAGGCTAAATGCAAACCGACGAATTGACTGAATTGTTGGTGCAAACGCTGACATTTTTGCACGTCAAAGGCGCGTTGCGCATATTCTTCGGCGACTTCATCGCGTTGGGCTTCTAACTGTTCCAAATGCTTTTCACGGGCGGCACGACCGAATAACGGGATTTCAGGGAATTTAGAATAACGCAATTCGCGATCGGACACTTGAACCACGACACCCGCGTCCAATTCGTTTGCCACAAAGACATTATCGTCGAACTCGTTCGGATCGCCTTCGATCAGATATAAATCGTCCGGGCAATCGTCCAAATGCGCCAACTGCTCTTTCACCACATTCAGATCGCGGACTACAATAGCGTGTCGTGCCGGACCGTACAATGCGGAGAAATAAGGCGCATCTTCAATCGGCACATCGTCATACAGCTCGGATAACAACACGCCGCCGAAACGTTCCGCCAACACATTCAAACGGGCATCTTCCGAACCGTCAGGCTGACTTAAACGGGAAATCTGTTCATCCAGTTGATGACGTTTTTGTTCCAGCTGATCACGCTGAATGGTAAATTCACGTTCTTTTACCAACTGCGATTGCATAAAGCTCATCACGTCTTGGCTGTCGTTAAAGGTTTCACCGCTTTGCTCTTGCAAACGCTCTAACGCTGCCTGCGCCGTCAACCAAGCCGGCGCTTTCGTCGCATTTTCATGATAAAGTGCGGTCAGTTGTTCGCGTTTTTGACGCAGTGCGGAGCGGCTTTCCACCTGTTCCGCCAATTCGGCGTTCAGATTATCAATTAAGGCTTCCTGCTCGGCGTGATATTCTTCCAATTCTTCCGCGCTGTCCAAGTTCAAATCGGCACGCTGATTAAAATCTTTCAATAAACGTACCGCACTTTGTTGCTGTGCGTAACGTTGTTCCAACTCATGTAATTTGGCGCGTAACTGCGGTGTTTGTTGAGCCTGTACTTTCTGCGTCGGATATTCGCGCAATAATTCCTTCGCGCTTTCCCAAGCGGCGGAACGCGGCACTTCGCCGGCTACTTTGCAAACCAACTGATAGGCTTTATCAAACTGCAATTTTGCCGCTTCGGATACCGACATTTTTTGTTCCAATTCAAGCACTTTATCGGTGATAAAATCCGCTTCGGCAGTAAATTCGGCGTGATAATCATCAATATTTTTCACCGCCAAATCCGCCAAACCGCATAATGTTTTGGCTTTTTCCAATGCTTGAATTGCCTGTTGATATTGCAAGGCGCGGGTTTGCTGCGCATCTAACGCCTGTTGATAATCGGATAACTGGGAACGGATATGATCCACTTCCTGTTCGATTTGTTCAAACTGCGCCTGACTTTCTTCCAGCTGTTCATTGGCGGTTTCCACCGCGATTTTTTGTTCTTCCAGTTTTTCCGTCAACTCAGCGACGTCTTCACGATAGCGCTCGATTTTTTCTTGATGACGTAATGCGGTTAACACTAAATTTAAGTGATCCGCCGCACTTTGGTGATCCACTTCCAATACTTTTTCGCTTTCGTTTAACTCGGCGACTTCCCTGCTCAGTTCGACCAAACGCCGTTGGGATAAGGTTTGTTCCCCTTTGGCGTTATACCAGTCGCGACGAAAAGCCAGCGCCTGTTCGATATTGCCCTGTCTCTCATTGGCATTGCGCATATAATCCGACGCCACATAATTAGTGGTTTCGGTAATTAAATGTTTGAACAAATCGCGATCCGCTTGCGTGAGTTTAATGGCTTCCAAGGTCATTCGGTTTTCACGCAGAGCGCTTTCCATATCCTGAAAGGCTTTACGCACGCCAAGGTTTTCCGGTAATAAATAATCGCGCAGAGATTTAGTAATCGCACTGGAAATCCCGCCGTATAAAGAGGCTTCGATTAATTTATAGAATTTGCTGCGGTCGGAAGAAGAACGCAAACGTTTCGGAATAATGCCCAAATCGAACATCATGCCGTGATAATCGGTAATGGAATGATATTGTTTGAATTGTCCGCCGATTTGATCGATTTTGTCTTTCAGTTCGTTTAAATTTAAAACGCGTGCCTGACGTTCATTAATGCTTTCGGTGAAAAGTGCGGTCGGATTTACCGATAATTCAATCCCTTGAATGGAGAAGGTTTTAATATCCACTTTCTTATCACGGCCGGCAATTTGCTGCAAACGCGCGCCGACCAAAATCCGTTGATGACGTGAATTCACCGTATCCAAGACGGCGTAACAGACGCCCGGCTTTAATTTACCGTGTAGCCCTTTATCGCGCGAACCGCCGGTGGAACCCGCCTCCGTCGTATTGCGGAAATGCAATAGGGTTAAATCGGGAATCAATGCGGTGACAAATCCCGCCATGGTCGTGGATTTACCTGCACCGTTCCCACCCGAAAGCGTGGTGACCAATTCATCCAAATCAAAGGTGCGCGCAAAGAAACCGTTCCAGTTGATTAAGGTGAGAGAACGGAATTTACCGCGCTCGACATTTGATGAAGTAAAAGACGGCGCGGAAAGTGCGGTCGGATTTTGTTCCGTTTTTTCCGCCGTGTCTTGTTCCGCTAAAACGTCGTGTTCCAGTTGCAATTCTTCGGACATTATTCTTCCTCTCCTAACTCATCTGCTTCGTCTTCAATTTCATCGTCTTTTTCCACCGCACTTTCTCTTTCTAATTGTAATGATTGCGGATTGGCGGCTTCCCCGTCACGGATTAAGCGTAATTGCGCTTCCAACGGATCATCGCCGGAACGCACTTCCGCACCGAAACGGAACACCGCTTCGGAAATGGTAAACTTCCCGCTGTTTTGTTCACCGACGGTGTAAATCATCCCCAAACGGCGTAAACGATTAACGGCGGCACGCACTTTCTCCGCCAATTTCTGCTTGTCCAAATCGGAACCGGAAGAACGCTGGTTAACCGCTTTCAGCAATTTTCCTTCATCCGCCAAATTAAGCAGTTCGTCATAGACTTCCTGCGTGGTAAAAATGCCCTGCTGCGCCAAGCGTTCGGGACTTAAATACAAATAACAGAGCACTTTGCCTACCAACATTTCCAATTCGGTTAAGACGGAACGCGAAATCAAGGTGGTTGCTTTCGGGCGTAAATAGAAAAAACCCTCCGGCGCGCGAATTAATTCCACGTTATAACGGCGATAAAAGGTATCCAATTCGTTTTGAAAATCCGCTAAAAACGCATAATTATCCAAATGCTCCTGACTGATATGTCTGCCGGAACGCAGCTGGCTGTCCACCGCCGGAAATAACGGATTGGCAATCGCCGCCGCCAATTTGGTTGGGATAAGATCTTGAATATTTTCTGTCATTGTTTTGTTTCTCTGTCAATAATCCGCCAATCCGCGTTCAATTTCTTCAATTGTCGGCAAACTGTGCTTAAATTCTTTTTCAAATAATTGTTTTAATTGATATTCTGCAATACCTATAGGTTGAGATATGTCAGTTAACGCATATTCGGCAACAATATTATCTTTGTCTTTACAAATTAAAATGCCGATGGTCGGATTATCTTTATCCGATTTAATTTGTTTATTCACAGCCGTTACATAAAAATTAAGCTGCCCGACAAATTCCGGTTTAAATTTTTCGGTTTTTAGCTCTACAACTATATAGCTATGTAATTTTACGTGATAAAACAAGAGGTCAATATAAAAATCACTTTCGCCGACTTTTAAATGAACCTGTTTTCCCAAATAAGAAAAACCGCTTCCTAATTCCAATAAAAAATCCGTAATTTGATTCACTAACGCCGATTCCAATTCTTTTTCGTTATATTCTTCGCGCAAAGTTAAAAAATCAAAATGATAAGGATCTTTAAGAGTTTGTTTTGCTAAATCCGATTGTAATGCAGGTAAATGAACATCAAAATTACTAATTGCTTTTCCTTGACGTTGGTATAAATTACTTTCTATTTGATGCTCAAGAACATTTCTACTCCAACCGTTATCTAAAGTTTTTTGCACATAAAACAGGGCTTCATCCAAATTTTTACATTTGTACATAATCCGTTGATTATGTCCCCACGGAATACTTTTTATCATATTTTCAATATGTTGAATTTGGCTTACAGCTTGTAAGCCAAATCCGGATGTATAAAATTTATACCAAAATCGGATGTTTTTTAAATTTGCGATTGAAAATCCCGCCATTTCAGGGAACTCTTTTTTTAAATCGCGACTAATGGTCGGAATTAAATAATCTCCCCAATTAGATTGTTCTTCTTTAATAACAATTTCTTTTCCCAATTCCCAATAAAGATTGAGCAATTCATAATTCACTTTAACGGAAGCTTTCAATTGGCTTTGCTTAATTTTTGTTTTAATAGAGCCAATCCAATCTTTATAATCTGTTGGTTGTAAAAGTGCGGTCGATTTTTCCATTGTTTTTAGAACCAATATTTTTTCATTTCGCTTAAAAATTCCGTTGTTATCGGATAACCCGAACTTTCGCCGATAATGCTGTCTATACCGCAATAAGGGCAAATTGCTGTTCCGTCGATATCATCAATCCATTCCTCTATTTCGGATGGCGAAAAAATGCGTAAACAGAAAAAACAACCGCATTTTTTATCTTTCAACAAGTCTTTTTTATGGTTTGACGAGTATTTATGAGCTATCTGCACATCATTTTTCATATCAATTTTATATGCTTATTTATACTCATCAATCACATTCGCCTGCACTTCGGCGCCGTGTCGGTTGATTTTTTGCCATTCGGGATAGATGCCAGACAAATCGGCGGTTGCCATGCCTAAGCGCACCGCTTGATCGACGATAATCCGCGCCACATCGAAATGACGGGCAAGGGGATAGTTTTCCAGTTGTTGTTTTAACAATTCGTTGAGGTTAATCGGGCGGTTATGTTCCCGTTCGGCGATCAGCATATTTTGCATATAATCAACGATTTGTTCGTGCAGATCGGAAAGCTGTTCGTATTGCAGTTCTTCCGGTAATTCGCCCAGCGCATCTTCTTCGCGCAATGTCAATTCTTCATCGCGCAAGTCGATTAAACGTTCCGCCTGCGCCGTCCATAAATACCAAGGCGCATCAAAATAATGATGAATGGAATTGCGTAAACGTTGGGAGAACACGCGGTTTTTATCCATATCAATGGCGGTACGGATAAATTTGTGCACATGGCGGTCATAGCCGATCCAAAGATCGATGGCTTGTTGTCCCCAACTGATAATTCTGTCCAGTTTGGCTTGCAGATCGGTAATCAGCTGTTCGATAAAATAAAGTTCGTCGCGCCCGATTACGCAATCCTGAATACGCAGTAACTGTGCCTGTAATTTGTCACCGGCGGCATTTAAGGTGTCTTGTAATTCACGCAGATTGCCCGAGGTTTCGTCCAATAATTTTTCACAGCTGGCAATTGCCGCTTGCCAGTCTTTGGTTAATAAATCGGCGATTTCTTCTTTGATACTTTGTTGATTTTCATCCATTGCGCGCTGCGACAAATCAATGCTGTCGAAAATTTCGGCAACGGAATATTTCAACGGTGCGAATACGTTACGACGCCAAAAATATTCGTCTTCCTGTTTACGGCTTCCCTCTTCCGCCGCATCTGAGGCGCGTTGGATTTCATCCGCGACGATAGCCAGTTGAACGGAAAGGCGTAAGGCGGAAAATTCGCGCTGACGGATATAATAATCGGACACGCCGACACCGAGCGGCGTTAAACGGTAAATTGCCAAGCCTTCGGTAAATTCGCTGCTGAAGCGGTTGAGAAAACGCTGTTTGACCAATTCGTTAATCGCGTAGTTGGCGCGCGTAGTCAACATTTCTTCCGATTGGGCGAATACGGAGGAAACGTGGCGATAAATATCTACCAAATCGCTTTCCATCATTTCGCCGTCAAGACGTTCGTTATTGTATAGCGCAACCGCCAATAAAAAGGCTAAACGTTCCGTTGATAAGTTTAACGAAAATTCACGTTCTTTCGCCCAAGAAACCAGTTCGGGTATGGTTTGTGATGTTTCAAGCATTAAAAATAAGTCTCACAAAACAGTAAATTTAAGACACAAAATTATGCGGATTATACAGGATTTTGTGTTATCTGACAGCTTGAATTTTTGGTGAAAAACCGACTGAAAACCCACCGCACTTTCAGCAAAATCTATTCATTTCCTAAAATGGCGGCAATTTTTTGTTTGGAACTGTCGGACATAAAATAAACGCGTTTTAACAACAACGGATTATCGCCGAACTGCACTTTCCCCCATTTGGTGGTAAGCGCCATGCTAAAACCGGTGTTTGTCACCGCTTTGAGATAATCATCGCTATAAGCGCCAAAAGGGTAAGCAAAATATTGCGGTTGAGAATCCAGTTTTGCCAGTTCCTGTTTGGAGCGAATCAAATCTATATACAGGGTCTGATAATCGTTTTGCGGTGCCGCCGGTTTGAAATTTTGATAATGGTGCATTGCATGGGAATGGCTTTGCAAGTCTGTATGGTCTTTCATACTTTGATATTCGCTGACACTTAAAAATTGCAACGAATCCGGCGCCCAATCTTGCGGGGCCGGTTGAATTCGTGACGTTATCACAAATAATGACGCATGAAAGCCGAATTGTTTTAACAACGGATAGGCATAGCGATAAACGGATTTTAAACCGTCATCGAAAGTCAACACGGCAACTTTTGACGGCAGATTGATATTTCCGTGCAAATATTTTTCCAATTCGCTTAACCGAATAATTTTAAAGCCCAGCTCGTTTATGGTTCGGAACTGAAAACGTAATGCGTCTCGCGAAACGGTGGTCGGCGTGTTACGGTATTTCTTGTTTTCCTGATCTAGCAGAACGTGATGATACATCACGATAGGAATGCCGTTATCCGCCTGTACGTCGCTTTCTTTCATATATAGCGTACGATCGGCTAAGTTCACTTGATACCAAAACGTTCCTTTGTTATCCGGTTGTTTGCTAACGAAGGGATAGCGCAGTTGTGGTTCCAGCGTGGCAATTTTAAGCGCATTATCAGCGATTCGATCATAAAGTGCGGTCGGTTTTGTCGTTATTATATAACCGCTTAAATCTTGATTTTTTTCCACCGCACTTTTCGCCGTATCCCCTTGTCGAACGGAATCTTTTTTAACGTTCGCCGTTTCATTACCGAACTGAATGGTGACAGCTTCGGAAGCAATGGAATTGCCTTCGGCGGCGGAGAAAAAGAAGCCGTCAGACAACATGGCGACTTGACGGTTTTCCCCTAAAATTTGAGCGTAAACGGGTGTATCCGCTACTGTTTTGAACATATTCTGCGCCAAAACCGTCAACGGATAATTCAACAAACCGAACAGAACGAACAGGGTTTTAATCAACCGCATCATATTTTTATTGGAAAAAATCAAATTACGCCTTACTATACGGGACTTAAATTTTTACTGTGGTACAAAACTTAAACATATTATGAACGATATTGTGCAAAATCAAAATACCGAGTCGGGAAAAAGCTTAACAAACAAAGCGGAACAAAAGCAAATCTATAATTTTAACAAGTTACAAAAAAGGTTACGTCGTCACGTCGGCAATGCCATTGCGGACTTTAATATGATTGAAGACGGCGATAAAGTGATGGTGTGTCTGTCAGGCGGCAAGGACAGCTATACGCTATTGGATATTTTGCTGAATTTACGCCTGAATGCGCCCGTGCATTTCGATATTGTGGCGGTGAATTTGGATCAAAAACAACCGGGTTTTCCCGAACATATTCTGCCTGAATATCTGCAGCGTATCGGCGTGGAATATAAAATCGTAGAAGAAAATACTTACGGCATTGTGAAAGAAAAAATTCCCGAAGGCAAAACCACTTGTTCGCTCTGCTCCCGCCTGCGTCGCGGCATTTTATACCGCACTGCGACGGAATTGGGGGCGACCAAAATTGCCTTGGGGCATCATCGCGACGATATGTTGGAAACCTTGTTTTTAAATATGTTTTACGGCGGTAAATTAAAATCTATGCCGCCGAAATTAATCAGCGACGACGGCAAACAAATCGTGATTCGTCCGCTTGCTTATTGCAAAGAAAAAGATATTGAAAAATATGCGGCAGCCAAACAGTTTCCGATTATTCCTTGTAATTTATGCGGTTCACAGCCGAATTTACAACGTCAGGTCGTAAAAGAAATGCTGCAAAAATGGGATCGCCAATATCCGGGACGGATTGAAACCATGTTCAGCGCTATTCAAAATATTGTGCCTTCTCATTTGTGCGATACGAATCTGTTTGATTTTAAAGGGATTCAACGAGGACAAATAATTGACGGTGTGGACGGTGATATTGCTTTTGATAAAGAAGAATTACCGACAATGCCACTATTCACGGAAGAAGACGACAGTTCGGATTTCAGTGACGGGCAGATGATTAGTTTTAAGCAGGTGGATTAAGCGGTTTTCAATAAAACCCAACCGTTAAAAAGCAATCGGGCGGATATTACTCCGCCCGATTTTTATGTATTGAAGTTACTTCACGACACCGCAGTTTAAGCAGTATATATACTGCCCTTTCGGATCATTCAAACGGTTTAATACGCCAAGTTGCTTGACGGATTTCGTTTCTTGCGAAAGTCCGAGCATATCGATAACGGCATTTTGAATAAAGGCTTTGCCCTCGTTTTTAAAATCGCGCATTAAGGTTTTCAATAGCGAACTGTCTTCTTCCACAAACCATTCCACCGCAAAATCTTCGATTTTCTGATCATCCGCCAATTTTGCATTAACCAGTTCCGCCGCTTTTTCCACCGCTAAATCGAAATTCCCTACGGCATCGACCAGTTTATATTGATACGCATCCTGACCAAGCCACACTCGTCCTTGAGCCACTTTGTCCACCGCTTCTTTGCTCATTTTACGCCCTTTTGCCACTGTGGATAAAAATTGATCGTAACCGAATTCGATTTCCAGTTGAAACACATCGTTTAAATCCTGAGATAACGGCGAAAATAATGACAGTTCGCTCAAACTTGAAGTAGAAACGCCGTCAGCGGTAATGCCCATATTTTTCAAGGTTTTTTCAAAGGTCGGAAACATACCGAAAATCCCGATAGAACCTGTAATAGTGTTTGCATCCGCGACGATATAATCCGCCGTACTGGAAATCCAATAACCGCCGGAAGCCGCCATATCTCCCATAGACACGACCACCGGTTTGCCCGATTGTTGCAAACGCTCGGTTTCCTGACGAATCACTTCCGAAGCAAACGCACTGCCGCCCGGCGAATTAACCCTCAAAATCAATGCTTTAACACTTGGATCTTCATTCGCATCACGCAATAAACGGGCAACGGTATCACCGCCGACTTCTTCCTCATAACTCTCACCGTCCACGATCGTGCCTTCTACATTCACGACAGCAATTTTGTGTTTGCCGTCGGCATACATACGATCCGGCAATGCCGATAAATAAGTATTAAAATCCAATAATTTAGGCGTTATATCATCGTCGGAACCGAACTGTGCTATCAACTTTTTATCCAATTCGGAATGCGTCGCCAAACCGGTTACCAACTTACGCTGTTGAGTATAAGCCGTGCTGTCGCCTTTTAATGCTTTTAATTGATTCAAAAATGTTTTGCTATCGGGTAAAACTTCATTCCGATTAACCTTGCGGTTTTGCGCAACGACATCCAAATAGTTTTGCCACATTCCGCCCAACCATTGTTGCATATTGGCACGGGCTTCAGGCGACATATTATTACGCATAAAAGGTTCGACCGCCGATTTATAGGTACCGACACGGAAAATATGCGGCGTGACTTCCAATTTTTCCAACATTGACTTGAAATAAAGATTCTGTGCGGAAAGCCCTTGAATCATTACTTGTCCGACCGGATTCAAATAAATTTCATCGGCATAACTTGCCAGTAAATATTGGCTTTGCGTGTAGTTATCGGCAAACGCGATCACCGGTTTATTGGCGGTTTTAAAATGATTGATAGCATCGCCGACATATTTTAACGCCGGTAAATCCGCGCCTTCAAAATAATTTAAATCGAGTACCAGCCCTTTAATACGCTCATCGTCTTTCGCCATTTCAATCGCATAGACTACGTCAAAAGTGGAAATTTTCCCCGGCGCACTCTGATTGTCCAGCTCTTGCAGCGCTTTACGCAAATCCATATATTCGTCGCGATTATCCGCTAAATAACCGTCGAGATTTAACAACAACGCGCCTTGATCACCAACCAGTTCCACTTGTTTTTGCTGATTTGACACCAAGGTAAAAACCGTCGCCAGTAATGCTACAAACAGAAGAAAAACAAAATTCATCACTAAATCGCGAATGAAATTCAGCGCTTTCCAACAAAATTTTAAAATCGTTAAAATGGGTTTC
>JBHBXR010000133.1:0-4944 GCA_041795785.1 Mesocricetibacter sp. | reverse complement strand
TATAATGGAATTGACCGAAAAAGTTTCCCTTTATTCTTGAAGGAATGTGAATTTCGGTTTAACTTTGGGGCACCAAAAGAGCAGTTAAAAACATTGCGAAAATGGTGTGAAATTTAGGGCTAATCTACGTCAGCCCCTAATTTTTAAATAAAACAAGGAAAAGCAATGTCAAAACAATTTTTTGAACAAGTGCAACTCAATGATGTTGCAAGTAAGGGTGGCTACGGCGTCGGCTTACAAATCGGTCAACAGCTGCTTGACAGCGGGCTTGCGGTCAATGCGGAAGCCGTTGCCAAAGGTATCTATGATGCGCTGAACCACCATGCGCCGGCGTTAGATTTAAACGAAGTCGGTCAAGCGATTCAACAACTGCAACAACAAGCGCAAGAAGCGCAGTTTGCCCAATTTAAGCAAATCGAAGAAGAAGGCAAAGCATTTTTAGCGGAAAATGCGAAGAAAGCAGGCGTCAAAACGACCGAAACGGGGTTGCAGTATGAAGTGTTGGTGGAGGGAAAAGGCGATGTGCCTTCCCGTCAAGACAAAGTTCGCGTGCATTACACCGGTACATTAATCAACGGCACCGTGTTCGACAGTTCCGTTAAACGCGGTCAACCTGCCGAATTTCCTGTCGGCGGCGTGATTGCAGGCTGGATTGAGGCATTATCCATGATGCCGGTGGGTTCAAAATGGCGTTTAACCATACCGCACTTTTTAGCCTATGGCGAACGTGGCGCGGGCGCATCCATTCCGCCGTTCAGCACATTGGTATTTGAAGTGGAATTATTGGATATTTTGTAATTTTAATCGCTGACATAAAAAAGAGCGGTGCGTTTTTGCACCGTTTTTTTTACGGCTAAAATTTCAAATAAAACGCTTTCGTCAGGTGAATAAAATCCGAGTGATAGCGGTTATGTTCGTCATAAATCAATAATTGACTTTCTTTGCACGGTTGTTCCGTAGGGCTAAAGGTCAACAGAACCAGTTGCGGTTTTTTACCTTGTTTGGTCACCACTTCACAACATTCTATACAATAAAGTGCGGTCGATTTTTGCAACGTTTTGCCTGCTTCAAAGGGCAGAATAAACTGAATTTTTCCCCGCGCAGTCAAACAGTCAAAGGCAATATCCAACCAGTCCGAATGCGTTTTTTCATTGGTGTAACGGGCGAGGTTCCGTGCTTGCGAGGCGCATTGCACGCCCTGAGTAAAATAGGGCGGATTTGCTACGATCAGATCAAATTTCTGCTTACATTGCTGACTGAACTGCTTAATATCTTGATGATATAATTTGATTTTTTCAAACCAAGGAGAGGCTTGAACATTTTCCTGCGCCTGTGTAAAAGCGTCGGTGTCAAGTTCCACCGCGCTGATTTGCACTTCCGCACGGGTACGTTGCGCTAACATCAGTGCGATCAACCCCGTTCCCGTCCCCAGATCTAAAATGCTGTCCGCCTGTGCAATATCCGCCCAAGCGCCGAGCAGAATGCTGTCCGTTCCCACTTTCATCGCGCAACGATCATGCTTAACATGAAACTGTTTGAAGGTAAATCCGTTATTCTTTTCTGCCATAAATGCCTTGATGTGAAAACTTTGTTTTTTCCGACCGCACTTTTAACTCAAAGTAGGCTATAATTCAACCCAATTTAACTACATTTGAGAATGATAATGCAACAACCACAATTTGAAGATTTTGATTTAGCCCCCGAGTTATTGAAAGCTTTGCATGCAAAAGGCTATCACCGTCCGACCAGCATCCAGCAAGAAGCCATTCCCGCTATTATGGAAGAACATGACGTATTAGGCTCGGCACCCACCGGCACCGGTAAAACCGCCGCTTTTTTATTGCCTGCAATTCAACATCTATTGGATTATCCGCGTCGCAAACCGGGCGCACCGCGAATTCTGATTTTGACACCAACCCGCGAACTGGCGATGCAGGTGGCGGAACAAGCGCAAGAGCTGGCAAAATTTACCCGTTTGAGCATTGCTACGATTACCGGCGGCGTGGCGTATCAAAATCACGGAGAAGTTTTCAATAAAAATCAAGATATTGTCGTCGCCACGCCGGGGCGTTTATTGCAATACATCAAAGAAGAAAATTTTGATTGTCGCGCCGTGGAAATCTTGATTTTTGATGAAGCGGATCGAATGCTGCAAATGGGATTCGGGCAGGATGCGGAAAAAATCGCCGCCGAAACCCGTTGGCGTAAACAAACATTGTTATTCTCCGCCACGTTGGAAGGGGAATTGTTGACGGATTTTGCCGCCCGTTTATTAACGGATCCCGTTAAAATTGAGGCGGAACCCAGCCGTCGCGAACGCAAAAAAATCAACCAATGGTATTATCATGCCGACAGTAACGAACATAAAATCAAACTGTTAGCTCGTTTTATCGAACAGGAACAAGTCAGTCGCGGCATTATATTCGTGCGTCGTCGCGAAGATACTCGCGAATTATCCGAAACGCTGCGCAAGCGTGGCATTCGTAGCACCTACTTGGAAGGTGAAATGGCGCAAACCCAGCGTAATAATGCCATTGATAAACTCAAAAGCGGTTTGGTGACCGTTTTGGTTGCCACGGATGTCGCCGCACGCGGTATTGATATTGATGACATCAGCCATGTGATGAATTTCGATCTGCCTTATAGCGCAGACACTTACCTACACCGTATCGGACGAACCGCTCGCGCCGGTAAAAAAGGCACCGCCGTTTCTTTTGTGGAAGCCCATGATTACAAGCTGTTGGGGAAAATCAAACGTTATACCGAAGAATTGCTCAAAGCCCGTGTTCTTGAAGGCTTAGAACCGCGTACCAAACCGCCGAAAGACGGTGAAATCAAAACCGTCAGTAAAAAGCAAAAAGCGCGCATTAAAGAGAAGCAGGAAGAAAAGAAAAAAGCCGAGCAAAAGAAAAAGGTTAAATTACGCCATAAAGACAGTAAAAATATCGGCAAACGCCGCAAACCGAGTAGTGAAACCAAGCAAAGTGCAGTTTTGAAAACGCAACCGCAGTAGAAAGTGATAAAATTTATCATTATGCGGGCATACAAAAGACAAAAAATAACCCTTTGTTAACAAAGGGTTATTTAATGAATTAACTATTTGGGCGATTAGCCTTTGTAGTTGTAAACGTGCGCTACTAAGTCTAACACTTTGTTTGAATAACCGGTTTCGTTGTCGTACCAAGATACCAATTTAACGAAAGTATCGGTTAATGCGATACCTGCGTCAGCATCAAATACGGAAGTTTCGGTTGAACCGTTGAAGTCGGTAGAAACAACGGCATCTTCAGTGTAACCTAATACGCCTTTTAATTCGCCGTTGAATGTTTTACCTTCAGCCGCATCTTTGATGGCTTGTTTGATTTGTTCGTAGGTTGCCGGTTTTTCTAAGTTTACGGTTAAGTCAACAACGGAAACGTTAGTTGTCGGAACGCGGAACGCCATACCGGTTAATTTACCGTTTAATGCAGGCAATACTTTACCCACGGCTTTCGCAGCACCGGTTGAGGACGGGATGATGTTTTGTGAAGCACCGCGGCCACCGCGCCAGTCTTTAGCAGACGGACCGTCAACGGTTTTTTGGGTTGCGGTTGTTGCGTGAACGGTGGTCATTAAGCCGTCTTTGATACCGAATGTTTCGTGGATAACGCGTGCCAACGGAGCAAGACAGTTAGTTGTACAAGAAGCGTTGGAAACGATGTCTTGACCGGCATAAGCGCTGAAGTTTACACCGCGTACGAACATTGGGGTTGCGTCTTTAGACGGACCGGTTAATACGACTTTTTTCGCACCGGCAGTGATGTGTTTACGGGCAGTCGCATCGTCTAAGAATAAACCTGTCGCTTCAACTGCGATATCAACACCGATTTCGTTCCATTTTAAGTTAGCCGGATCACGCTCAGCGGTTACACGGATAGCTTTGCCGTTTACAACCAAGTTGCCGTCTTTAACTTCTACCGTACCGTCGAAACGACCGTGAGTTGAGTCGTATTTCAACATGTAAGCCATATATTCAACGTCGATTAAGTCGTTGATACCGACAACTTCGATGTCGTTACGATGTTGTGCTGCACGGAATACGATACGACCGATACGGCCGAAACCATTGATACCAATTTTAATTGCCATAAGATTTTCACCTATATTTAAGTTAAACAAAATTATCACGGTGCATTGTGCTTGCCGAGGATTGTTCGCCCATTCAGCCCAAATTCCCGTCACTGGGCGATTATAGCACGGTTTCTTTTGAGAACGAAACTAGAGGATGAATGAAACCTAAACAGATAACTTTTTTGTGATCTATGTCAAATTTTTGCAAATGAATTTTGGCTGATTGCTTCGGCTTTTAGTAAAGTATCGGTTAATTGAGCTAACTCATTAAAATACAGAAAAAAATGACCGCACTTTTAGCTGATTTTTTATGCGTTTGCGGGCATAATTAACACTTTACACAGATAACGGAGACAAAATAATGGGGCAAGGCAATTTATATATTCTCTCAGCGCCGAGCGGAGCAGGTAAATCTTCTTTAATTGCGGCATTACTACAGCAGGATGCGGAGAAAAAAATGATGGTGTCGGTTTCTCATACCACCAGACAGCCGAGACCGGGTGAAGCGGAAGGCGTGCATTATTTTTTCGTTTCCGTTGAAGAATTCGAACGCTTAATTGCGCAGGGTGCTTTTTTGGAATATGCCAAAGTGTTCGGCGGCAATTATTACGGCACTTCGTTGCCGGCAATTGAAAAAAATTTGGCGCAAGGCATTGATGTATTTTTGGATATTGATTGGCAGGGCGCGCAACAAATCAGAGCCAAGATGCCGAACGTGAAAAGTATTTTTATTTTACCGCCGTCATTGCCGGAATTGGAACGTCGTTTGATCGGACGCGGGCAGGACAGTATGGAAGTGATCGCAGACAGAATGTCAAAAGCCATCAGTGAAAT
>JBHBXR010000132.1:0-3990 GCA_041795785.1 Mesocricetibacter sp. | reverse complement strand
GTGAAACCTTGACGGCGGAAGGATTTGAAGTACCGAATAACGCCGTGTTGGAAACCCGTTTTGTCTATAATCAGGATTTTCGCAGTATTTTTGCTATGACCCCCGGTGTCATTATGCTGGCGATGATGTTGGTTCCGTCAATGATGACTGCTCTCGGCGTGGTACGCGAAAAGGAAATCGGTTCGATTATGAATTTATACGGTTCCCCCGCCACAACCGCACAGTTCCTGCTCGGTAAACAGCTGCCTTATATCGGCTTGGCGTTTATCAGTTATTTAATGCAGGTTTGGTTTGCTATCGTCTTGTTCGGCGTGCCGATTAAGGGTTCGACTTCGGCGATGTTCCTCGGCGCGTTGCTGGCGATTTGCGCCTCCACATCTTTCGGTTTGTTGGTATCCACTTTTGTCAAATCGCAAGTTGCCGCTATTTTTGCCGCCGCGCTGTTAATGATGGTACCGACCTTAAACTTCTCCGGCATGATGTATCCGACATCGACTTTATCCACGCAAACTTACTTGTTTGCGCAGTCCTTTCCGGGCGTGTGGTTCCAATTAATCAGTTTAGGCGGCTTTACCAAGGGATTGGGCTTTATGGATTTTCTAAACAGCTACGCTGCGTTGTTAATCATCTATTTGATTTACATTAGCTTAGCCACTGTGTTATTAAAAAAACAGGAAAAATAATATGTTACGTTGGCTCAAAAACGTCTTTTATTTATCAGGCAAAGAACTTCGCAGTTTGTTTTCCGATCCGGTGTTACTGGTCTTGATCATTTATATGTTCACGGTGGCATTAGTGATGGTAAGCAACGCCATCACAACCGAAGTAAAAAACGCTTCCGTAGCGGTGATTGATAACGATCATTCTGCCCTCTCCTACCGACTGCGCAACAGTCTGATCGCGCCGAATTTTAAAAAAGTGGATACAGTGAAATACGCTGACATCGATCATCTGATGGATACCGGCGCTTATACTTTTGTGATCGATATTCCGCCGAATTATCAGCGCGATATACTTGCGCAACGGCAGCCGACAATTCAACTTTTAGTGGATGCGACGGCAATGACCCAAGCCAATATCGGCGCATCTTATATTAATCAAATCTTTAGCGGCGAAATCAATCAATTTTTGAAAAAAGAAAGCTATGCTGCCTTTATGCCGATCAAAAGTGCGGTCAATATTTTGTACAATTCCAATTATTCAAGTCAGTGGTTTATGGGAGCATTACAATTAGTCGGCAACCTGAACTTATTGACGTTATTGTTAGTGGGCGCCGCCGTTATCCGCGAACGGGAACGCGGCACCATCGAGCATTTATTGGTCATGCCGGTAAGTTCCAGCGAAATCGCCCTGTCTAAAATTCTTGCCAACGGTTTGGTGCTATTAACCGTTACTTTATTATCGTTACGTTTTATCGTCGGCGACGTACTCAACGTCCCCTTGCCTGAAGGCGCCATTCCCTTATTCGGTTTGGGAGCGGCAGCGTTTATTTTTTCCATTTCCTCGCTGGGCATTCTGTTGGCGATTTTCGCACCGACAATGCCACAGTTCGGCTTATTATGCTTGCCCGTTTATATTGTGATGTATCTGCTGTCAGGCACGATGTCGCCGTTGGAAAATATGCCTGAAACGGCACAACTGATCACACAATTTTCCCCCACTACGATTTTCGGTTCCTTTGCGCAGGACGTGCTTTTCCGCGGCGCAGGACCGGAAATGGTGTGGGATAAAATCGCCAAAATGGCGGCAATCGGCAGTGTATTTTTAGTGATCGCCTTGGTTCAATTCAAATCAATGCTGTCCCGACAAGGTTAAAGAAGGATTTTAATGATGAAAACATTTACGCTTAAACCGATATTTATTGCACTGGCAATAACATTAAGCGCCTGTACGGCAACGGAAGTTGATCTGACCGGCAAGGTGAATTTACCGCCCCGTTTCGAGCAAGTGCCACAACATGGAACAAGCGCGGAAATCGTTCAGTGGTGGAAAAACTGGCGTGATCCACAGCTAACTGCGCTGATCGAACAAGGCTTACGGCATAATCCGGATATTTCCATTGCCAAAGCCCGCTTGCAAGAAGCGCAGGCAAACAGCCGTTATACGAATGCCGATCTCAGTCCGACCGTAGGTGCGCAAGGCAACGTCGGATTGATTCATTCACACACTCAAAATCCACTCAGCGGTCAAACCGCCGATCATTCGGGCAATATGCAAATCGGTGCATTAACCGCCAAATGGGAGTTGGATTTTTTCGGTAAAAAACAAAGCGATGCCGATGCGGCGCAGGCAATCGCCCTCAGCGCACAAGATCAGGTGTATGCCGCTCAAATGTTGGTCGCCGCTCAAATTGCGGAAAATTACGCCGATATTTTTGCCTTACAACAACAAAGCAAGGTGTTAAAACAAAGTGAAAATACGCTGAAACAGCTCAAACATTACATACAAGGACGTTTTAACGCAGGTCAGGCGAACGCCAACGACGTATCGGAAACGGAAAGCCGTATCAATGCCATTCAAGCGCAGCTGTCCGTCATCAACAGTCGGATTGCTGCTCACGAACGGGCGATTGCGGTTTTAACGGGCAACACGCCACAAGGCTTTCGGATCAATAAAAGTGCGGTTGATTTTTTTAACGTTTTACCGTCTCCGCCGAACGGCGTTATGCCGAGCGACTTGTTGGCGCGCCGCCCCGATTTACGCGCCTACCGCAATCAAGTGCAAGCCGCGGCGGCAAAACTGGCAAGCACCAAAGCGGAACTTTATCCGCGCTTTGACATTCAATTTATCGGACAAAGCGGACGCATCGAACTGAACACCGACAGTCCCGATTTAAAAGGTTGGGCGGGTTTATTCAGCGCAGGTATCAGTCTTCCCATTTTCACCAACGGACGTATTCAAGCCGGTATTGACGCAGCGGACGCGCGTTTACAAAATGCGCTGCTGCAATACGATAAAGCCTTGTTACAAGCACTGGCGGACGTAGATAACAGCTATCAGGCGCAATACGCATTGCAACGTCAAAACCAACTGCTGCACAATGCAAGCGCACAAGCAGCAACACAAGCGGCTAATGCCGACAAACTCTTTAAGTACGGTGAAAAAACCTTGGATAACGCTTTAACCGCGCGTCTTACAGCATTGGATTATCAACAACAACTGATTCAAAGCAAACTCAACGGCAGTAAAAATTTAATCAATCTATATAAAGCCTTAGGTGGCGGTTGGCAGGAGTAGCCATAAAGTGCGGTTGAAATTTCAGGTGTTTTTTCGACCGCACTATTAGTAAAAAATAGACTGAAAAAAGTTATTGAGCAAATTACTAAGGAATAACTACCTGATTTAATTACCGAACTGCAACACATTTAACCCTTTGATAGTAGTAGCAAAAGATACACCGGCTTAAACGTTTCATCGTCAGTTTGGGAATTTTTTTATTTTATATTTGTCTTACTGATCGTAAAAACGCGGATAACATCGTTTTTACACTCAACCTTAACGGTTGATATACCTTCTTTATACATCAGGAGTAAATATGAAGTTTAACGTTATCAAAGGAATTACAATTATCGCCTTAGCGGTTTCCGTTTCAGCCTGCGGAATGAGCAGAACGCAGAAAAATACCGCAACCGGTGCGGCAATCGGCGGATTAGCCGGCAATATTCTCGGCGGCGATATGACTTCCACAGTAGCCGGCGCTGCGTTAGGCGGTGTTATCGGTAGTCAAATCGAAGGAAGAGATAGAGATTATGACGACGATGACGATCGTTACGACAGACCAAGAAAAAAAGGAAGATATAAAAGACATTATGACGATGATGATGACGATGATTAACAACTAAGAAACATTTTATAAACAAACGATTAAACCCTCTCCCTGAATGGTTCGCCGTTCAGGGATTTTTATTGCCAAACGCCGATTTTATGCTATTTTACGACTCTATTCTCATTTAATACTAATAAGGAACCTTGTTTATGCAAACACTCATC
>JBHBXR010000131.1:0-2589 GCA_041795785.1 Mesocricetibacter sp. | reverse complement strand
GGATCAAGAACGCTGGACGGCGTTGGCTGAGGCGTTGGGCATTTCGTATAAAGAATTGGTAAAACGTTTGGAAAAAAATCCGAAGTCTCGCTTTGAATATCTTGCCCGTCAGGTTCAACCGAGTGTGGCCGAATACGTTAAACAGTTAAAATTGCCGGGAATAGTATTAAAAACCGAGGCACGCCGTTTCTATCCGCGTGCGGAAGAAGCCGCGCATTTGGTCGGTTTTACCAATATTGACAGTGAAGGAATCGAAGGCATTGAAAAAAGTTTTAACTCAATGTTGGTGGGCAAGTCGGGAATGCGCACTTACCGCAAAGACAAACACGGTAATATTATTGAAGATATTACCGATATTAAGAAATATGACGCTCATGACGTGACCTTGAGTATTGACGAAAAATTGCAGTCAATGGTTTATCTTGAAATTAAGAAAGCCGTGAAAGCCAACAATGCCGCATCAGGCACCGCCGTGTTGGTGGATATTCGTACCGGTGAAATTTTAGCTATGGCGAATGCCCAGTCTTACAATCCGAATAACCGCAACGGTATCACGAAAGATTTAATGCGTAACCGTGCAGTGACCGATACTTTCGAGCCGGGTTCGACGGTAAAACCTTTCGTCGTTTTGACCGCACTTCAACGCGGAGCGGTGCAGCGTAATGAAATTATCAACACCGGACCGTTGGAATTAAACGGTCACGCAGTTAAGGATGTGGCGCCGCGTAACCAACAGACCTTAGATGACATTTTGGTAAATTCCAGTAACCGCGGTGTGAGCCGTTTGGCGTTGCGTATGCCGGCAAATGCGTTAATGGAAACCTACCAGAATGCCGGTTTGGGTAAACCGACGGATCTGGGATTGGGCGGCGAACAAGCGGGTTTTTTAAATGCCAATCGTAAACGTTGGTCGGATATTGAGCGTGCGAACGTGGCATACGGTTACGGTATCAATGCGACACCGTTACAGATTGCCCGCGCTTATGTAACCTTAGGCAGCTTCGGTATTTATCGTCCGCTTTCGATCACTAAAGTGGATCCGCCGGTTATCGGTAATCGCGTATTTTCCGAAAAAATCACCCGTGATGTAGTGAACATGATGGAAAAAGTGGCGATTAAAAACGTGCGGGCTATGGTGGACGGTTATCGCGTCGCCATTAAAACCGGTACGGCGAAGAAATTGGAAAACGGTCGTTATGTGGATAAATATATGGCATACACCGCCGGTATCGCACCGGTTTCCGATCCGCGTTTTGCCTTAGTGATTTTGATTGATGAACCGAAAGCGGGACAATATTACGGCGGTGCGGTTTCTGCGCCGGTGTTCTCGAATATTATGGGATATGCGTTGCGTTCAAGTAATATCAGCCCTGACGCGGTACAAACCGATAAAACGGCAAAACGCGTAGTGAAGATTAACAAGAGCGAAAAAACGCCTGTGAACTAGTGAGAAAACAATGAAAAAACTGACCGCACTTTTGGGTTCGAACGACCTGTTTAATGACATCAAATTGAACGACATGACCTTGGACAGCCGCTCTGTAAAGACTGGCTGTCTTTTTGTTGCCGTGAAAGGACATTCCGCAGACGGCAGAAAATATATCGCGCAAGCGGTGCAAGCGGGTGCAAGTGCGGTGTTGGCGGAATGCGAAGAAGCGGCGCAACATTTGCAAGTGCGTTTGGCGGATAAAGTTCCCGTCATTTCTTATTTTCAGTTACCTCAACATCTTTCCGCCATCGCCGATAAATTTTACGGCAAACCTTCGCAAAAATTAACCTTAGTCGGTGTTACAGGAACCAACGGCAAAACCACGGTTTCGCAATTATTGGCGCAATGGACGCAGATTTTAGGACGCAAACCCGCCGTTATGGGTACTATCGGCAACGGATTGTTCGGGCAAATAAAAGCCGCCGCCAATACAACGGGTTCCGCCGTTGAAATTCAAGCGTCGCTGGCGGATTTTGTTGCGCAAGGCGCGGATTTCGCCGCCATTGAAGTGTCATCGCACGGTTTGGTTCAATATCGGGCTGAAGCGTTACAATTTGCCGCGGTGGTGTTTACTAATTTAAGTCGTGATCATCTCGATTATCACGGCACGATGGAAGATTATGCGGCGGCGAAAAAACGTCTGTTCGGCGAATTGCACAGTAAACAAAAAATTATCAATGCCGATGATGAAATCGGTCGTCAGTGGCTGGCTGAATTGCCCGATGCCGTAGCGGTCAGCTGTGATCCTGCTTTTCAACCGACACAAAAAACTTGGCTAAAACTGACCGCACTTCAGTTCAATAATCAGGGCGCACATATTCAATTCGATTCAAGTTGGGGGCGAGCCGAAATCGACAGCCGTTTAATCGGAGCCTTTAACGTCAGCAACTTGCTGCTGGTATTGGCGACACTATTGTCTTTAGGTTATCCGTTGGCGGACTTGGTCGCCACCGTCTCCCGTTTAAGCGGCGTATGCGGCAGAATGGAAATGCTGACTGCCGCCCATAAACCGACGGTGATTGTCGATTACGCTCACACGCCCGATGCGTTGGAAAAAGCCTTGCAGGCGGCGCGTATTCATTGTGAAGGGAAATTGTGGT
>JBHBXR010000130.1:0-2577 GCA_041795785.1 Mesocricetibacter sp. | reverse complement strand
TACTTTCCGCATAAGCATTATTCGCACCTAAACAAAGTGCAACCGTTGTTAATGCCATTAATTTTCTCATGTTGTGTCCTTAGTGTTAATGCAAAACGAAAACCCCTCGAAAGTTGCCTTCCGAGGGGTTAGAAATTGTGATTGGTTTAGCCATGCACTCTCGGAAGCTGTCTCCCGAACACGCCAAATGCCCGAAAGATTATTCAGGTAAATGGTGATGATGGTGGTTAAAAATAAAATTCATAGCGACTCCAAAATCGAATGGCTCGGAATATAGCCTAAGCCAACATGAAACGCAAACGATTTTATTGCAAAATTCGGATAAAAAAAGACCGCTTGTTTCGCAACAAGCGGTCAGTTCTATCTCATTTTTTGCAAATTAACCCAAAATTCGATTTAATTCTGCGCTGACGGCTTCAACCGGCTGTGTGCCGTCTAAGCGATGATATTGCGTATTACCCGCTTCGGCTTCCGCCGTGTAGTAAGCGATCAACGGCTTGGTTTGTTTATGATAAATCGCTAAACGTTCCAACACCGTTTCAGGTTTGTCATCTTGACGAATGATTAAGTCTTCACCGGTTACATCATCTTTGCCTTCCACTTTCGGCGGATTATACACCACGTGATAGGTACGACCTGACGGCTGATGAACGCGGCGACCGCTCATTCGCTCAACAATGACGTCATCCGCCACATCGAATTCCAAGACGAAATCGATTTTCACGCCCGCCTCTTTTAATGCGTCCGCTTGCGGAAT
This sequence comes from Mesocricetibacter sp., assembly GCA_041795785.1. GTDB lineage: Bacteria > Pseudomonadota > Gammaproteobacteria > Enterobacterales > Pasteurellaceae > CAJPST01. The sequence goes on along the minus strand of JBHBXR010000130.1, from coordinate 1,820 downwards.
CGTACGCGGGAAGCCGTCTAATAAGAAACCGTTCGCACAATCCGGCTGCGCAATACGGTCTTTGACTAATGCGACGGTCAATTCATCCGGAACCAGTTTACCTTCGTCCATTAATGCTTTAGCTTGCTTACCCAGCTCTGTGCCTTCTTTAATTGCCGCGCGGAACATATCGCCCGTTGAAATTTGCGGAATACCGAATTTGTTCATCATAAATTGAGCTTGTGTGCCTTTACCCGCACCCGGTGCGCCTAACAGAATAATTTTCATCGGAAAACCTCTTAAAATAAAAAGAATGAAATGAGGCAGTAACCTTACCGATTACTGCCGAAAATTGCAAATTTTATTGTGAAAGTGACCGCTTGTCAGAAAGCTTATTTCCTTTAAGGTAAACAAAAGAAAGACATATCGTTGCTTAGGCGGATAAATTTATTTCACTCAAAAGACATTTTCCGCTTTACCTCAGCGAAAATCTCGATAATAATTTGAGAATTATTATCAAGTATATTTGAGGTTTAACATGCTGAAAAAATCACTTTTAACGCTCACCTGCATTGCGTCATTTGCCGCTTCCGCCCTTGCGAAAGACGTGACGATTCCAACCGCCCGCGGTGAGGTTACACTGTCGGCACCTCCGGCAAAAGTTGCGGTTTTTGATACAGGCAGTATCGATACGCTTCATGCATTAGGCGTGAAAATGGCCGGCGTTGCCGATGTCGAAAAAGTATTGCCGTATACGAAAGCAAGTCTTGATAATGCGAAAATTGTCGGTACGGTATTCGAGCCCAATCTTGAAGCGTTAAATGAACTAAAACCCGATTTAATTATCGTCGGCACCCGTACTGCAAAGAAATTCGATGAAGTCAGCGCGTTGGGTAAAACCATCGATATGACGGATAACGGCGACAAATTAATTGAAAGCGGCTTACAGCGTATCGACAGTTTCGGCAAGTTATTCGACAAACAAGCCGAAGCGGATAAATTAAAAGGTGAAATCGACACGCTTTATAAAGCAACCCAAGCTGCCGTGAAAGGGAAAGGTAACGGTCTAATCATTTTGGTTAACGGCGGAAAAGTATCTGCCTTCGGTTCCGGTTATCGTTTAAGTTGGATCCATAATAGTTTAGGCATCCCAATGGCTGACGCTTCGTTGAAAGGCACCGGCCACGGACAGCCGATTAGCTTTGAATATATTCAAAAACTTAATCCGGATTGGCTGTTTGTGTTGGATCGTATCGCCGCTATCGGTGAAGAAGGTAAAACGGCAAAAGAAGTATTGGATAATGAATTAATCCGCCAAACCAAAGCGTGGAAAAATAGTAATATCGTTTATTTAAGCAGTGCTTCGTACTTGGCGCCGGGCGGTGTGGAACAAATTAAAACGGACTTAACCGCAATCAAACAAGCCTTTGAAAAAAAATAATTCACCTAAATACAAGCGGTCGGATTGGTAAATTTTTTTGCAAATCCGACCGCTTGTACACTGTATGCCTATGCTTTCGCTGAACCGTATCAACATCCTTATTTTGCTCATTCTATGCCCTTTAAGTATGGCAACTGGCGTGGCAGACTTCCATTGGACGGACATTTTCAGTTCCCCCGAACAGTTGCAGCTTTTACTGGTTAGCCGTTTACCGCGAACCCTTGCCGTGATCCTTGTCGGTGCAACCCTTGCCGTTGCAGGCATGGTACTGCAAATTGTGCTGAAAAACCGTTTTATCGATCCCAACCTGATTGGCGCCACGCAAAGTGCCGGCGTGGGTATTTTACTTGTCAGCAATAGTACGTGATGCCGTTTGGGCAATATCCATATCATTTAAATG
>JBHBXR010000129.1:0-11058 GCA_041795785.1 Mesocricetibacter sp. | reverse complement strand
TAAATCACTTCATATTTATATTTCGGATAGAGTTTAATCGCCGTATGTTCTTTTGACGTAGTTGCACCGCCGATAATCACAGGAATATTCAAATTCAAGCGGTTCATTTCGCCTAAGAAGTATTCCATTTCGTCAAGGGACGGCGTGATCAAACCGCTTAAGCCGATGATGTCCGCTTTTTCGTCAATCGCCGTTTGAATGATCTTATCCGCAGGCACCATTACGCCTAAGTCGATCACTTCAAAGTTATTACATTGCAACACCACGCTCACAATATTTTTGCCGATGTCGTGTACATCACCTTTTACGGTGGCAATCACCACTTTACCGCTGGATGAGCCTTTTTGCTTGGTGGCGTTGATAAACGGCTCTAAATAGGCGACTGACTGTTTCATCACGCGGGCGGATTTCACCACTTGCGGTAAGAACATTTTGCCGTCACCGAACAAATCGCCCACTACGTCCATACCGTCCATTAACGGCCCTTCGATCACTTCAAGTGGTGTCGGGAATTTTTGGCGAGCTTCTTCGGTATCTTCAATAATATAGTTGGTGATCCCTTTCACAAGGGCGTGTTTCAAGCGTTCTTCCACTGACCAAGTCCGCCATTCAGCAACGCCGCTGTCTTCATTGTTACTAGCGGTCACATTTCGGTATTTTTCTGCAATATCTAACAGGCGGTCTGTGGCATCAGGACGGCGATTTAACACCGCATCTTCAATCACATCACGCAATTCAGGATCGAGATCGTCATAAATCGCCAGTTGTCCTGCGTTCACAATCCCCATATCCATTCCCTGCTTAATAGCGTGGTAAAGGAACACGGCGTGAATGGCTTCACGCATCACGTTGTTACCACGGAACGAGAAGGACACATTCGACACACCGCCCGAAATTTTGGCGTGCGGTAGGCTACGTTTAATACGACCTGTGGCGTTGATAAAATCCACACCGTAGTTATTGTGTTCTTCAATCCCCGTACCAATCGCAAAAATGTTCGGGTCAAAAATAATATCTTCAGGCGGAAAGCCCACTTGGTTCACGAGAATATCGTAAGCTCGGGTACAGATTTCTACTTTGCGTTCTTCGGTGTCCGCTTGCCCCACTTCGTCAAACGCCATTACGACCACCGCTGCACCATAACGGCGAACCAATTTTGCTTGGCGGATAAATTTTTCTTCGCCTTCTTTAAGGGAAATAGAGTTCACGATCCCCTTGCCTTGCACCGATTGCAAACCTGCTTCAATCACTTCCCATTTGGATGAGTCAATCATCACAGGCACTTTCGCCGCATCGGGTTCTGTCGCCATAATGTTGAGGAAACGGGTCATACATTTTTGCGAGTCGAGCAAGGCTTCGTCCATATTCACATCAATGATTTGCGCACCGTTTTCCACTTGGTCGATAGCAATTTCAATGGCTTCGCTGAATTTTTCTTCTTTAATCAAACGCTTAAACTTCGCTGAACCTGTTACGTTATTCCGTTCGCCCACGTTCACAAACAGGCTTTCATCATCAATGTTCAACGGCTCAAGCCCCGACAAACGCATTGCGGTTTTGATTTCAGGTAAAGCACGAGGTTTAATCCCAGCCACTACGTCCGCAAAGGCTTTGATATGTTCAGGTGTCGTACCGCAACAGCCGCCCACGATATTTAAGAAACCGCTTTCCGCCCACTCTTTAATGTGAGCCGCCATCTCTTCCGCTCCCAAATCGTAGCCGCCAAAAGCATTTGGCAAGCCTGCATTCGGGTGAACGGACACATAGGTTTCACAGATTTTCGACATCACTTCCACATAAGGACGCAACTCTTTCGGCCCTAACGCACAGTTCAAACCAAAACTGAGCGGTTTAGCGTGGCGGAGCGAGTTGTAAAAGGCTTCGGTGGTTTGCCCAGAAAGGGTACGTCCGGAGGCATCGGTAATGGTTCCCGAAATCATAATCGGCAATTCCACGCCCAGTTCTTCAAACACTTGGTCAATGGCAAAAGCGGCGGCTTTGGCGTTCAAGGTATCAAAGATAGTTTCGATCATAATAATATCCGAACCGCCTTCAATTAAGCCACGGGTTGCTTCCGCATAAGCGTCTACCAATTCCATAAACGTAATGTTACGGAAACCCGGATCGTTCACATTTGGCGAGATTGATGCCGTGCGGTTGGTCGGGCCGAGAATACCGGCGACAAAACGGGGTTTTTCAGGCGTGCTGTATTTATCCGCCGCAATCCGCGCCAGCTTCGCCCCTGCAAAATTCAGCTCATAAGCGACCGCTTGTAAATCATAATCCGCTTGTGCAATGGTGGTGGAACTGAACGTGTTGGTTTCAATAATATCTGCCCCTGCTTCAAGGTATTTCTCGTGAATAGAGGAAATCACTAAAGGTTGGGTAAGGGTTAATAAATCGTTATTACCACGCAGATCGATTTTGGAATCTTTAAAACGTTCGCCACGGAAATCCGCTTCGGTTAGTTTAAATTGTTGGATCATTGTTCCCATTGCGCCATCTAAGATCAAGATACGTTGGGCTAGGGCGGTTTTAAGGATATTCGTTGTGTTTTTCAAAATTTGCATCCGTTTGTAAAAAGTTTGTAAATAGAAGGCATAATAAGAAGATGAAATAAGACTGTCAAACTTCATCTTGCGCAAGCTACAAAATAGCAAAAATTTCGACCGCACTTTTAGTCGACGCACGATAAATTAAGCCACCGTCATGCGGTGGCTTAACAGTTTTATTTTGCAATGCGTTTATATTTAATCCGATGCGGTTGAGTGGCTTCCGCGCCGAAGGTTTTCTTCTTCCATTCTTCATAATCGGAGAAGTTGCCTTCGTAGAAGGTCACTTTGCCCTCATCGCCGTAATCTAAAATATGGGTGGCGATACGGTCTAAGAACCAGCGGTCATGCGAGATCACCATCACACAGCCCGGAAATTCCAAAATGGCGTTTTCCAACGCACGTAAGGTTTCCACGTCCAGATCATTGGTCGGTTCGTCTAGCAACAACACGTTACCGCCTGTTTGTAACAATTTTGCCAAGTGCAAACGTCCGCGTTCGCCACCGGACAACTCCCCTACCCGTTTTTGCTGATCCACGCCTTTGAAGTTGAAACGTCCCACATAAGCACGGCTTGGAATTTCAAAATTACCGATACGCATCACATCCAAACCGCCTGATACTTCTTCCCACACGGTTTTCTTGTCGTCCATGGCATCACGGAATTGATCCACCGAAGAAAGTACCACGGTTTCTCCCAACGTCACCGTGCCGCTATCCGGTTTTTCCTGCCCTGACAACATACGGAACAAAGTGGATTTACCCGCACCGTTCGGACCGATAATGCCCACAATCGCCCCTTTCGGAATGCTGAACGACAAGTTATCAATCAACGTGCGATCGCCGTAAGATTTGGTCAGATTTTGCACTTCAATTACTTTATCCCCTAAGCGCGGACCCGGCGGAATAAAGAGTTCATTGGTTTCATTACGTTTTTGATATTCGCCGCTGTTAAGCTCTTCAAAACGCGCCATACGCGCCTTGCTTTTCGCTTGACGACCTTTCGGATTTTGACGCACCCATTCCAATTCTTTCTCAATGGATTTTTGACGTGCCGATTCCGTCGCCGCTTCCTGCGCCAAACGTTTTTCTTTTTGTTCCAACCAAGAAGAATAATTGCCTTCCCAAGGAATGCCCTCGCCGCGGTCAAGCTCTAAAATCCAACCGGCAACGTTATCCAAGAAGTAACGGTCGTGGGTAATCGCCACCACAGTGCCTTCGTAATCATGTAGGAATCTTTCCAACCAAGCGACGGATTCCGCATCCAAGTGGTTGGTCGGTTCGTCCAATAACAGCATATCCGGTTTTTCCAACAACAAACGGCACAACGCCACACGACGACGTTCACCACCCGACAAATGCTCGATTTTGGCATCCCAATCCGGCAGACGCAGCGCATCGGCGGCACGTTCCAACTGGTTGTCCAAATTATGACCGTCATGCGCCTGAATCACCGCTTCCAACTGCGCTTGTTCCGCGGCGAGTTTATCAAAATCCGCATTCTCATCGGCGTATAAAGCATAAACTTCATCCAAACGGGTCAATGCGTTTTTTACTTCCGCCACCGCTTCTTCAATCGCTTCACGCACGGTTTGTTGCGGTTGTAACTTCGGCTCTTGCGGCAAATAACCGATTTTAATCCCCGGTTGCGGACGGGCTTCCCCTTCAAATTCTTTATCCACGCCCGCCATAATGCGTAACAAGGTGGATTTACCCGCCCCGTTTAAACCGAGCACCCCGATTTTTGCGCCGGGGAAAAAGCTCAACGAAATATCTTTTAAAATATGACGTTTCGGCGGAACCACTTTACCGACACGATACATGGTATAAACAAATTGTGATGACATATAAAATCCTATCTGATGATAAAAACCGCATCATTTTACTTGAAATTCAAACAAGATGTAAGCCTACGGCGAAGGAACGACAGGGCAACCGCAAGCATTGCCTGTTTTTTCACCACATTTAGTGACGGCTCATTCCCGAAACTATCCGAGCCACCCGCACATACCAGCTTATATTGCCTATTTTCTTGTTTCGGATGTAACCGCCAAATTCAATCGCAAACATCAAAGATGTCGTATGTTTTACATACGAATTATCATGTATTTTAATAACTCCAATAACTCTAAAAAACTTGCTCTCTCTCTTTTCGGGGCTATAATAACTCCATTACCAAATGAACGAGAAGAAAATGTGAACAGCAAAGAAGTCATCACAAGAATAGAAAAAGACGGTTGGGAACTGGTCGCAGTCAGAGGAAGTCATCACCAGTTCAAGCATCCGAGCAAACCGGGACGGGTTACCGTACCACACCCCAAAAAAGACTTAAATATAAAAACAGTTAAATCAATATTAAAACAAGCGGGGCTGGAATAAGCTCCTTTTCTAAAGAGGAAACAATATGTTATATCCAATCGCAATCGAACCCGGTGATGAAAAACACGCTTACGGCGTTATCGTACCGGATATACCCGGCTGTTTTTCCGCAGGAGACACATTAGAAGAGGCTTTCTTAAACGCGAGAGAAGCCATTACATTTCACATTGAGGGAATGATTGAAGACGGAGAAGAAATCCCGCGTCCGACAAAATTGGAAAATCACCGTAAAAATAAAGAGCTTAAAGGCTTTATTTTAGCGTTGGTTGATGTAGATTTAACCCATTTAATGGGAAAGTCGGAAAAAATCAATGTGACGCTGCCAAGCTTATTAATTAAGCGCATTGATGAATATGTGGCGCACAATCCGGAATATAAAAACCGCAGTAATTTTTTAGCGAAATTAGCCACGGATAAGTTGCTGTAAACAAAAAAAACCACCCGGTTAAAGGTGGTAGGAAAGTAGTTTAGCTATTATTTATGATTATTTATTTAGGAACTTTATGAATTATCAAGTAATTACTTGACGGGCGGTATAATACATAAAGTTTAGCCCGGAAGAAAGCGCGAAATCGTGATTAATTGACTTATGTCAAGGAATCTCGTAATTTTGGTTTAAAAATGCTCGAATTAGCTTTTGTCCGTTCAAAGTGCGGTCGATTTTATGTGCGTTTTAAAACGCCGTTAAAACCGACCGCACTTTTCTTTTCCCTTTAACCGTTTAATCCTTCGCCCGTTTAATCCTTCGGCTTAAATTTCAGCAGTCGGTTGGCGTTGCTTGCCACGGTGATGGAAGAAAACGCCATTGCCGCGCCGCCAATCATCGGATTCAGTAAAATGCCCCAGAAAGGATAAAGCGCACCGGCGGCGATAGGAATGCCTAAGGTGTTATATATAAAAGCAAAAAACAAATTTTGCCGCATATTACGCAGCGTGCCTTGCGCTAACGAGAGCGCATCGGCAATGCCGTGAATGCTGTGACGCATTAGGGTGAGTTCGGCGGTTTCCACCGCAATGTCGCTGCCACCGCCCATAGCAATGCTGACATCCGCTTGCGCCAAGGCGGGCGCGTCATTAATGCCGTCGCCCACCATCACCACACGATGTCCCGCCTGTTGTAATGCTTTAATCGCTTGAACTTTGCCTTCCGGTAAAACACCGGCGATCACTTGCTTGATACCGGCTTCTTCGGCAATCGCACGAGCGGTTTTTTCTTGATCACCGGTCAGCATAATCAGACGATACCCCTGTTTATGCAAGCGTTGCAAGGCTTCGGCGCTGTCATCACGCAACGGATCACGGATGACGAAGATGGCGGCTAATTGTTGTTCAACGGCAAGAAAAATCACCGTTGCCCCTTTTTCACTCTGCCCATAAAAATGTTGTTCCGCCTGTCGGCTGTCAATTTGATGGCGTTCCATTAGGGTTCGATTGCCTAACAACACTTTTTGTCCCTCAATAAGGGCACCGACTCCCAAGCCTTTTAATGTGGTGAAATCGCTAGTTTCAAGCAACGTCACATTTTTTCCGTAATCCAATACCGCTTTCGCCAAAGGATGATTTGCCCCCTGTTCCAAACTGGCTGCAAATTGAACGGCTTGTTGTTCGCCAAATCCGTTAAAGGTGTAAAGTGCGGTCACTTTCGGCTCGCCTTTGGTCAAGGTGCCGGTTTTATCAAAAACGATGGTATCCGCATCGGCGGCTTTCTGTAACGCATCGGCGTCACGCACTAACACGCCCAATTCCGCCGCCCGTCCGATACCGGCGATAATCGACATCGGTGTTGCCAAACCCAATGCACAAGGGCAAGCGATAATCAACACCGTCGTCAACACAACAAAGGAATACGCAATTTGTGCCGTCAATACATACCAAATGAATGCCGCCGCCAGTGCAATCACAATCACTACCGGCACGAATACCGCCGCGATTTTATCCGCCAACTGCCCGATTTGCGGTTTGCTGCTTTGCGCCTGACGCACCAGTTTGATGATATTCGCCAAGGTTGTGTTATTGCCGATTTGTTCGGCACGAAATAATAAGGTGCCGTCCGTTACCAAGGTGCCGGCGCTGACTTTGTCACCGACCTGTTTGCACACGGGAACGGGTTCACCGGTCAGCATACTCTCGTCAATCCAACAACTGCCTTGAGTGACGATACCGTCCACGGAAACCCGATCACCGGTGAGCAAACGCAAGATCATCTGCGGCTGTACGTCTGCCAACGGAATTTCCCGTTCGCCTTGTTTATCGACCACTCGTGCAGTTTTCGGCGTTAAATCCAACAGGCGTTCCAAAGCTTGTGAAGAACGCTGTTTTGCCTTGGCTTCCAACATCTTGCCCACGTTAATCAAGCCGATAATCATCGCGCTGCTTTCAAAATACAGATGGCGGGAATGTTGAGGGAAAAAATCCGGCGCCAAGACCACTGCCATGGAATACAACCAAGCCACACCGGTGCCCAACGCAACCAACGTATCCATTGTGGCGGTTTTTTTAACTAAATTTTTGACCGCTCTTTGATAGAAATGGCCGCCGGTAAACAGAATGACGGCTAGGGTCAGCAACCCGACGATAAGCCAATTATTCCGATTTTCAGGCGTCACTTCCATTTGCCCACCGAGCAACATCCAACCCATTAAGCCGAAACCCAATATCAGCGCGACAATTGCTTGCCATTTACGTTGACGGATTTCTTTTTGCGCCTGTATCCGTTGTTTCTCACGCCGCACCTGCTCGTCTTCGATCACTTCCGCGCCGTAACCCGCGTTTTCCACTGCCTGCACCAGCGCTTGCGGCTGCGCCGTACCGAATACCATTGCCGTCCGCTCCGCCAAATTTACCTGCGCAGCGGTTACCGAGGGCACGGCTTCCAACGCCCGTTGCACTTTCAACACGCATGCCGCGCAGCTCATACCATCCAATAACAATGTCACCTGATCCCCTTGATTTTCTACCGTCACGGGATCAGGGTTTGCGTTTGCCTGTATTGACGGTAGTTCAGATTTTGGGCTTGTATTGCTCTCGGTTGCCACGCCGTTATCGCTTGTCGCTACGGCTTCATAACCCGCATTGACAATAGCGGCAATCACTTCCTGTGCGCGCGCCGAACCGTAAATCCGCGCGTCGGTTTTGGTCACCGTAAAAACATCAATATTTTCCACCGCACTTAGGGCTTTCTCCACATTTTTCACGCAATGTCCGCACGACAATCCGCTCAGCGATAACACTAAATCGGGTTGCGCCGTTTCCGCGCCGTAACCTGCCTTGACGATTGCCTCAATCAACGTCTGCGTATCCGCTTCACCGTTGATTTTCGCGAAATTTAAGGTGACTTCGGCATTTTCCACATTCGGAACCGCCTCCAACGTTTGTTTCACGTTTTTTACACAATGCCCGCAAGAAAGCTCTTTAAGGGCTAATACGACTGTCGTCATGATATTGCTCCCATGTTTGTTTAACGTATATTTGACATATATAAGATAAACCTTGACGTAAGGGGAAGGTCAACAGTCATTATCCGTCGATAGATAAAAAATTCGCTTAACATTGAACCTCAAGCTTTTTTATTGTCTAATGTGCAGCAATTATTTCAACTTAAAAATGGAAATCTATGTTAAAACGTTTATTGGGGCCGGTTTACCCTATCTTTATCTTTTTTATCATTAACTTGGTTATTTTGTCTTTAAGCCGTTTGGGTTTATCCCTGTGGCAAAGCGAACGTGTCGCCGCCGTGGACGGTTGGTTACCGTTGTTCTTGCAAGGCGTGCGAATTGACGTATCAAGCCTTTGTTGGCTGTTTTCCGTTGCGATTTTATTGAGCTGTCTTTTCAGCGCCGATAATCCGTTCGGTCGCGCCGTTCAGCTGTTTGTACGCATTTGGTTGACCGCCGGCAGCACCTTTATCGTCTTTATGGAATTTGCCACGCCGGCGTTTATCGAAACCTACGACTTCCGTCCGAACCGTCTATTTATCGAATACTTGGTTAATCCGAGAGAAGTTTTTACCATGTTGGCAAACGGGCATTTGGTCGCTTTAATTTCTGCGCCGTTATTGACCGCACTTTTTGCCGTGTTCTTTTGGAAAATGTCGAAAAAAGCCGCTGCCAATCTGCATTTCCCGAAATGGTATTACCGTCCCGTGTTATTTTTAGTGATCGGTGCGCTCACGTTTATCGGCGCCCGTTCCAGTTTTCAACATCGCGGTATTAATCCGGCGATGGTGGCGTTTTCCTCCGATCCTTTAGTCAATTCTTTAGTATTAAATTCGGGTTATTCCGTGTTGTTCGCCGCTCAACAAATGAAAGACGAAGACAAATCTTCCGAAATTTACGGCAAAATGTCGTTGGAAGAAGTCGTCAAAACTTTGAAGGAAGTACGCGGACGACCTGAAAGCGATTATATTTCAACCGCTTTACCGACGCTTACCCGTAATCAGGCGACTTATCAAGGCAAACCGAAAAACCTGGTGATCGTTTTAGAAGAAAGTCTAGGGGCTGAATTTATCGGATCTTTAGGCGGTTTGCCGTTGTCGCCGAATTTGGATCAACTGGCGAAAGAAGGTTGGTGGTTTGAAAATATTTACGCCACCGGCACCCGTTCCATTCGGGGTATTGAAGCGGTGACCGCCGGCTTCACGCCGACTCCCGCTCGCGCCGTGGTGAAACTGACCAACAGCCAACAAGGTTTCTTCACTATTGCCGAGTTATTGGGTAAACAAGGCTACCACACTTCCTTTATTTACGGCGGTGAAAAACATTTCGACAATATGGCGAGCTTTTTCTACGGTAACGGCTTCCAAAAAATCATTGACGAAAAAGATTATGTGAATCCGAAATTTAAAGCCACTTGGGGAATGAGTGACGAAGATCTGTTCGATAAAGCCGACGAAACCTTTAAAGCCTTGCATAAAGAAGGCAAACCGTTTTTCAGTTTGGTATTTACTTCCAGTAACCACGATCCCTTTGAGTTCCCGGAAGGCAAAATCAAACTCTACGATCAACCGCAAGGCACGCGTAACAATGCCGCCAAATATGCGGATTATGCGCTCGGTCATTTCTTTAAGTTAGCCAAACAGGCGGATTATTGGAAAGACACGGTGTTTTTAGTGATTGCCGACCATAACTCCCGCGTGTACGGAACCAGTTTAGTACCGATTAAACGCTTCCAGATTCCGGCGTTGATTTTGGGTGAAGGCATTGAGCCGAGACAGGATAAACGCTTGGTCAGCCAAATTGATATGCCGACCACGTTATTATCTTTAATCGGCGTAAGCGGCGATTATCCGATGTTGGGTTACGATTTAACCAAACCTGAAGACCCGAACCGCGCGCTGATGCAATTCGATAAAACCATGGCATATATGCGCGGTGACGACGTGGTGATTTTGCAACAAGGCAAAGGCGCGGAAGGCTTTAAATATTCCGCCGACAGCGGCGAACTCACTCCTGCCGAAGTGCCGGAAGTTATGAAAAAACAGGCGCTGGCTTATGCACTTTGGGGCAGTTATGCCTATAAGCAGCGATTATACCGTTCGGAAAACAGTTCAAAATAAACAAAAGTGCGGTAAAATCTACCGCACTTTTCATATCCGACAAATTAATCTGATTCCATGCGATTATTTATAGCCGAAAAACCCAGTCTTGCCCGCGCCATTGCCGATGTGCTGCCGAAGCCTCAGCAACGCGGCGACGGCTTTATTAAATGCGGTGAAAACGACTATGTCACTTGGTGCGTCGGGCATCTCTTGGAACAGGCGGAACCTGACGCATACAACCCGATCTTCAAACAATGGCGTTTGGAACATCTGCCTATTGTCCCCGAACAATGGAAATTGATTCCGCGTAAAGAAGTGGCGAAACAGCTGAAAACCGTGGAAAAACTGATTCATCAGGCGGACGAATTGATCAATGCCGGCGACCCTGATCGCGAGGGGCAGTTGTTGGTGGACGAAGTGTTCAGCTATGCCAATTTGCCGCCTGCCAAACGCGATCAAATCCAACGCTGTCTGATCAGCGATCTCAATCCGGCCGCAGTGGAAAAAGCCATTCGGAAATTGCAACCGAACCGCAATTTCATTCCACTCGCCACCTACGCCCTTGCCCGCGCCCGCGCCGATTGGCTGTAC
>JBHBXR010000128.1:0-10888 GCA_041795785.1 Mesocricetibacter sp. | reverse complement strand
GCGCACGCCGTGGCTTTAGGCGTAAAACACGCCAAAGATCTTGCCAACAGCCCGCCGAATGTGTGTAATCCGCTGTATCTCGCCGAACAAGCGAAAATACTTGAAAAACACACCGCACTTTTACAAACTTCCGTCATTGATGAAAGCGAAATGGATGCTTTGGGAATGAACGCTTATTTAGCCGTTGCCCGTGGCTCGCACAATGAATCTTGCCTGACAATCATGGAATATAAAAATCATCCTGATCCAAAAGCCAAACCTATCGTATTGATCGGCAAAGGACTGACTTTTGATGCCGGTGGCATTTCTCTCAAACCGGCGGAAGCAATGGACGAAATGAAATACGATATGTGCGGTGCCGCCGCAGTTTATGGCGTAATGAATGCCCTTGTGGAGTTAAAATTACCCCTGAACGTTATCGGCGTATTGGCGGGTTGCGAAAACTTGCCTGACGGCAACGCCTACCGACCGGGCGACATTTTGACTACCATGAACGGATTAACCGTCGAAGTATTGAACACGGATGCGGAAGGTCGTTTGGTGCTATGCGATACGCTCACTTATGTAGAACGCTTTAATCCGGAATTGGTGATTGATGTCGCCACCTTAACCGGCGCCTGTGTGGTCGCCTTAGGACAACACAACAGCGGTTTAATTTCTACCGATGACGAACTTGCCAAACAGCTTGAACAAGCCGCCGCAGAAACTACCGATAAAGCATGGCGTTTACCGTTAGGGGAAGAATACCAGGAACAGTTGAAATCCAATTTTGCCGATTTGGCAAATATCGGCGGACGCTGGGGCGGCGCAATTACGGCGGGCGCATTCTTAGCCAACTTCACGGAAAAATACCGCTGGGCACATCTAGATATCGCCGGCACCGCTTGGTTACAAGGAGCAAATAAAGGCGCCACCGGCAGACCGGTGCCGCTACTCACACAATTTTTAATTAATCAAACTAATGCGGCTGATTAAACAAAATCACTGTAACGGAATATAAAAAGTGCGGTGAATTTTCCAACCGTTTTAAAACGGGCAAAAAATTCACCGCACTTTTATTGTTTATCGGGATGCACTTCGACAGACAATAGACTAATTGTTTCCGTCGCTCGCTTCTTTTCGTGCACAGTGAGAGCTTCTTGCGCCAAAAGGCTATGATGGAATAACACAAAAGGCAAGGATCCCACGCACAAGAACAATACATCAATTAAGAAACGTTTTACATATTGAAAAGCAGGATAAGTGAATCCGTGCAGGGTTCGTTGGCTGTCCGCATCCAACCAAATACGCACCTCATCCCACCAAAAATACAAAACATGAAATGTTTTGCCGATAAATTCCGAAACCATGGGGATAACGGATAATACGGCGAGAACTAACGCCACAAAAATTAACTGTAATATTAGTTTCCATAAGCGCCAAACCCGCCCTAAATGACGATTATCCCGCTGCAACGGATATCTTGCCCAAACCAACGGTAACAGCGGAATATTAAGTAAAAAAATCACGACGGCTAATAAGCTGTTACTGCTTCGACGCAAATTAATGACATCACTGGTCAGCCTTGCCGAAGCACCCGCCGTATTCATATCAATAAACAACACCAAGAAAAATAAATATCCCACGCAGGCGGCATAAAGCCAAACAAAAATATTCTTTTCAGGCTTTGAAATAAGCGGATAATGAAAGGATTGTTCAAAATAACCCACAATATCTTTATAGACACCCACTACGAAGGCAAAGGCAACCGTGCCGATACCTAATACGGTTGCTGATACTCCAATTATAATAATCAACAGACATAAACCAAAAAAGATTTCCATTTATCTCTCCGTTTGCTTATTCAAAATTCGAGTACGGTGTTGATGTCCATCAGACGCGGCTTCAATTGTCAGCACATCAGTTGTTTTAAACGGCACGTTTATAATCGTGTTAGCGGATTGCCATAGTTGCGCATCCTGTTCGCCGATTTCAATCTTTTCCTTTGATTCGCCGTAGAAACTTTCGTGCTTGATTGTCGGCGCAAATACACCGACGACATTGCGGGCAAATATATAACCCGATTCCTCCGTCAATTTATCACGACACATATTCGGCAACCGCGAATAATCAAAGACAGGCGTATCCGGTGCTAAACCGTAAATCGCATTTTTGCTTCCTTTCCCATACCAAATCACTGCACGAATATGCGTATCCTGTGTATAAGAAAGATGCCAGTGCGTGTTCGGTTCCTTCGCGTTCAAAATTAACAGTATGTTTTTTCCACTTCTATTAATCCGAACATAGCCGTCTTGTTCAGAATAATTGGTTAAATAATAAATATGGGTATCATAAGCTAAGTTTAAACTGCGTAACCACAAAGTGATCCGACCACAAGTTCCCATATGCCACGCACTATTATGTTCACTAACCGTCAAGCCTTGAATAATAATCTCTTCATTACACAGTTGTCCGCGAATGTGTTTTTTCACGCCGGCATAACACTGCCATTCGCCGTCTATTACTTTCCACCAAATACTGCGCCGTTCCAACGGTTCCGGAAAATTACTCTCGCCTGAAATATTACCTTTATGATCATAAGTATATTTCGGTACAAAGGTATATTTATAAGCATCACGCTGCGGATAATAGCGCAAACCGACGCGTAAATTACCGCTAACCTTATCAGGCATTTTCGTTGCCAAATCAGGATCCGAAGGTGCCGGCAGTTTATGCTGAATTGCCAGTATAGTTTCTCGTAGAATTTGTTGTGATTGCTCGCGTTCCTTTAGCAAACTTGAAACGGGATAGACGATGCCGATTCCGGCAAGGATCAACACTAGCAGTAAAGCAAGCACGATATCAGGGGGTACGTGATTTTTCATAAGTTCGGTTCTGGGAATGAATCCTTAACACATTTTCATATTCTCAGCATATTTATTCGCCATGATGAATGACACGCCGCCCTAAAAACGAATGGGTTAACGTCGTGCCGTCCACCGTTTCCAGTTCGCCCCCGACGGGAACACCGTGCGCAATGCGACTGACATTGATGTTTTGCTGATGGCATAGTTCGGCAATATAATTTGCTGTGGCATCACCTTCCACTGTCGGATTGGTAGCTAGAATCACTTCGTTGAACTGCTCGGTTTGTAAACGGCGTTGTAATAAATCCAACCCGATTTCACGCGGGCCGATACCGTCTAACGGTGAAAGATGCCCCATCAAGACAAAATAGCGCCCGCCGAATTGCCCCGTTTGTTCAATCGCCTGAATATCCGACGGCATTTCCACCACACATAATAATCCCGAATTTTGACGACGCGGATTATTGCAAATCGTGCAGACCTCTTCCTCGGTAAAGGTGCGGCATTGTTCGCAATGACCGATTTTCGACATTGCATTCGTCAACGCTCGCGCCAAATTCATCCCGCCGCTACGGTTACGTTGCAATAAATGATATGCCATCCGCTGCGCCGATTTCGGCCCGACCCCCGGCAAACAACGTAAATTTTCGATTAATTCTTCCAGTAAAGGACTACTTTGCATAACGCATCCTAAAATAACCCAAAAACAAACCGCACTTTAAAAGTGCGGTCGATATTTTTAACGATTTGATCAAAACGGCATTTTAAAACCTGCCGGCAACGGAAGCCCTGCGGTGACCGCCGCCATTTTTTCTTTTTGCATCTCTTCCGCACGACGCACCGCATCGTTATAAGCCGCGGCAATCAAATCTTCCAACATTTCTTTGTCGTCTTCCATTAGGGAAGGATCGATCTCCACACGACGGCAATTATGTGCGCCGTTCACGGTGATTTTCACCAATCCCGCACCGGATTCTCCGGTCACTTCCAATTGTGCGATTTCTTCCTGCACTTTTTGCATACGCTCTTGCATTTGCTGCGCTTGTTTCATCAAGCCGCCTAATCCGCCTTTTCCGAACATAAATTTTCTTCCGTTTGTTAATAA
This sequence comes from Mesocricetibacter sp., assembly GCA_041795785.1. Lineage (GTDB taxonomy): Bacteria > Pseudomonadota > Gammaproteobacteria > Enterobacterales > Pasteurellaceae > CAJPST01. The sequence goes on along the minus strand of JBHBXR010000128.1, from coordinate 6,937 downwards.
AAAAGTTTGTGCATTGTAACTAAAAATTGAAGGGTTGCAAGGGTTAATTGTGCTGAGTTTCTATCAAATAAGGCAACCGTTGCACTGCACATTGCGGCGAAATCGGTTTCAAATCTTTCTTTTCGCCATATCTCGTCGCCCTAGCACCGATTTTAAAATGCCAATCCGCCTCTCCTTCCTTAAAATTCACTAAATATGCCGTGACACCCTGTGGATATTCACATTGCCCGAATCGGTACATCACCGGCTCCTGCGGTGTGATTTTTAAAGAACACGCCTCTGTATCACAAGTATAAAGTTCGCCATGGATTAATTTGATATTTCCGTGCATATCGGCAATCACGTCACCCATAAAATCTAATCTCAACTTATGTTGCGGTGATGGCGCAAACAGTTTAAACGTGCTATATGCCTCTATAAAAGGTTGTTCGCTCGGTAAATAATGTTTGAACGGAATAAGCTCTTTATAGTCTATTAAGTATTTGTCTAATGACAAATAAAAATTTACGCTCAATCCTTTAGACTCAAACAGCTCTTCATCTCCGACTTGCAACGTCCACCCGCTCGTTACACAATAAAAAACTCTGAATAATTTGAAATCTTGCCCTACCAAATAGTTATCTTGACGCACTAACTCAATACGCCTGTTTGTTTGACAGCTTATGCCGTTAATATTCACAACGTCCGGAAAATCTTCAATCAAATCATCCGGCTCAATAGTAATTTTAGCATCATTGAGCACCATGGATTTCAGTTTAAATACTCCCCAAGTAAAAAATTTTCCTTGCGGCGCGATTAAACGAAATTCGCGGTCGCCTTCAATAATGGTGGCATCCGGTGGGATATTTGTGATTCCTTCTAATAGCTGAGGAGGAACATCTTGTAACGTTTTTTTATTTTGCAATTCCTGATATTGCTGATAGTTCTGTGCAATTTCCATACGGACTTCAAGATCTCCGCCCAATATGACAAAACAAATTATACCGATAGGTAAAAAGATCTCTATTGCAACTGAAAAGTTTCCACTATTTTTCTGTCGAACACTACAAAAAATAAGCAAAAATATCACAATTAAAAAGCAGTAAATGACGAGCCTTAACACCATATTTTTTTCTTTCCGTATCAATCGTCACAAAACTCACTAAAAACCGACCGCACTTTTATTCTTCTTTTACCATCCGCAAAAATTCGTCAAAGAATGTCGGAAAGGTTTTGGCGGTGCATTTCGGATCCAAAATGGTGACCGGGGTTTCCGATAAAGCAATGAGCGCAAAGCACATCGCCATGCGGTGATCGTTGTAGGTTTCAATTTCCGCGTGTTTAAAGCCTTCCAATGTCATCGGTTGAATGCGGATAAAATCTTCACCTTCCTCCACTTCGGCGCCGATTTTACGCAGCTCGGTCGCCATTGCGCTCAGGCGATCGGTTTCTTTGACGCGCCAGTTATAGATATTGCGGATAACGGTTTCGCCCTCGGCAAATAAAGCGGTAGTCGCGATAGTCATTGCCGCATCGGGAATATGGTTCATATCCATATCAATCCCGACCAATCTGCCTTGTTCCGCTTCAATATAATCGTCGCCCCAAGTAATACGCGCGCCCATTTTTTCCAACACGTCGGCGAATAAACGATCGCCCTGAATGCTGTTTTTGCCGACACCGGTCACCCGAACCTTACCTTTAATCGCACCGGCGGCAAGAAAGTAAGAAGCGGAAGAGGCATCCCCTTCCACTAAGAAGGTTTGCGGCGATTGATATTGCTGACAGCCTTTAACCAAGAAACGATGATAATCTTGATTTTCCACATTTACACCGAAAATTTTCATCATATTCAAGGTGATATCAATATAAGGCTTGGAAACCAATTCACCGATGATTTCAATTTCCGTATCTGCCGACGACAGTGGCGCCGCCATTAAAAGTGCGGTCAAAAATTGCGAAGAAACCGAACCGTCGATTTTTACTTTACCGCCTTTCAGTCCTGTATTGCGGATAGCCAGTGGCGGATAACCGTCCTGTTCCAAATATTGAATATCAGCACCTGCTTGCAACAAAGCGTCCACCAAGTGTTTAATCGGACGCTCTTTCATACGCGGTTCGCCGGTCAGAACGATTTCGCATTTCCCTTGCGTAGCGGGATTTGCCAAACAAAGCGCCGCCGCTAACGGGCGCATTGCCGTGCCGGCGTTACCTAAAAATAACGCCAAACCGCTCTGCCATTCAAACGCGCCGCCCAATCCTTGCACTTCACACACGGATTTATCTTCCGACAATTGATAGTGAACGCCCAAATGTTTTAACGCATTCAACATATGGCGCACGTCGTCGCTATCCAGTAAGTTGGTGACTTTAGTCGTGCCTTTGGCTAACGCGGCGAGTAATAAAGCGCGGTTAGACAAGCTTTTGGAACCGGGCAGGTTAATGGTTCCTTCGATACGGAAAATCGGGTTCAGCGTGATTTTTTCCATGGTTAACAATCTCTATAAATGCAGTTGTTATTTAACTATCCCAACACTTTCAAAAGTGCGGTAAAAAATCTGTCATTTTCTTGCGGTAAGCCGATACTGACGCGTAAATGATTCGGCATACCGTAACCGGCAATCGGGCGGACAATCACGCCTTCACGCAATAACGCTTCATAAATCGGTAATGCCGGGCGTTTAAAATCAATGGTAATAAAATTGCCTTTGGACGGAATATATTCCAACCCGTTTTGTTCGCAAAACGCTTCGTAGCGTTTCATTTCTGTGCGGTTGTTTTGCGCCACCTTTTCCACGAACGCATCGTCTTTCATCACCGCAATTGCCGAAACCAACGCCAACGCATTGCAATTAAACGGTTGACGCACGCGGTTTAATAAATCCGCCACTTCAGGATGAGATACCGCATAACCGATACGCAATCCCGCCAAGCCGTAGGCTTTTGATAAGGAACGGGAAACGATTAAATTCGGATATTTCTGAGCCAATGCAAAAGAATTCAAACGTTCTTCCGCAGCGGTAAATTCCGTATAGGCTTCGTCTAACACCACCAACACCGAGCTTGGCACTTGCGCTAAAAAGGCATCAATTTCCGCTTCGGTTAAAAAATTACCGGTCGGATTATTCGGATTGGCAATATAAATCAACTTGGTTTTCTCATTAATCGCTTTTAAAAAACCGTCTAAATCGTGTCCCCAGTTTTTAGCCGGAATTTCACGCGCCGTTGCATTAATGGCTTTGGTCACCAGCGGATAAACGATAAACGCATATTGCGAATAAATAATTTCATCTTTTTCGCCGGCAAAGGTATGGGCAAACAATTCGAGCAAATCATTGGAACCGTTGCCTAACGTAATTTGATTCGGATTCACGCCGAACTTCGCCGCAATCGCCGCCTTCAGTTCAAAACCGTTGGCATCGGGATAACGGGTTAGATCGTTCAGTTGCTGCTGAATCGCTTGTTTGGCACTCTCCGGAAAACCGAACGGATTTTCATTAGATGCCAATTTGATGATGTTGGAAATACCAAGCTCACGTTCAAGTTCTTCAATCGGTTTACCTGCTTGATATGGGGAAAGGGATTTAACGCCTTCGTTGGCAATATTGATAAATTGCATAAGCATTTCCTTACAATTTGTTATAATTATGGCACGGCTAAAATGCGACTGTTGCATAAATCATCGCTTTCAAAATAGGTCATTTCTCCAGTTCTTCGTTCAGGAATAGGGAATAAACGAACTGTAAGCGGTTTATTAAGACGGAAAGCCATTGTCCCAGTATCGCGCATTAATGCGGAAATTTGTTCTACCGAAACATCGTACGGAATAGGTACCGTATCTAATCCAATACCACAAACCGCACTATATGTCAGCAAAGAACGAATATCATATTGTGCTTTATTCGCACCTTCAGCCAATCCAATATCTTCCACTACAGCTAGCATTAAACCGGAAAAACCGACAAGAGGAACATGTTTAATCGATTTAAAGACCTTAGTTAATAGTGAAGAAGCCTCTAGTGTTCCTGCTGCACCGAAATAAGGCACGCCTAACAATTCATAAACTTCCGTCATTGATGCACAATTTTTAGAAGGTGCTGCCGAACTATCAATACCGGCAAATTGAAAATTACCTGATAAAGCGACCGCACTTACTGCCTCAATAATTTGATCGACATGATACTGCAAAGCTTGTGACATTATTTGATAGCATTGATTGAAAAATACCTCATGTTCTGTTTTTGATAAACTTTTTAATACGCTCACTAACAAATCCGGCGTTTCTAAACCGATAACAAAACTGTTTGGTAAATTGCTGCTATGATAACCTGCCGGGAAATATGGAATAAAGGGCTGACAGTTAAAATTCACCGTAAAATTGAAATTACCTTCACCGCGCGGTGTAATATCGGCTATCTTTTTGATTGTTTGAGCAGATAATTCAATCATTGAATTATTTAAAATACCATTTTCATCTAATGCAATATTCACACAGGCGTTACACAAATCTCCGTAAGACGCAATCAATTCCGGCAACATTGTCATTTCCTGCAGTGTCTTCGCTTCACCGATAGCAAAACGGATACGCAACCCGCTTGTATTTAGTTGATTCAATAATTGCGTCAAATAAGCTAAATCTGCTTTTGCTGTACTTAAATCTGTTAAATCAAGATATTCACCGAAAGGGTTAGTCACAATTCGGATTGACTGTACAACATAGCCTTTTTGTTGAAGTGCCGGTATTAACAAATCAAACTCTTGTTTTGCCGATTGCAACGCTTCCAGCCACTGGCGGCGTTCTGATGTTAAAGATAAAAAAAGTGTTACAGTTCTGATCCTGCAAAGTGATTTATCTTGATAATTCATTCTGTTGTCTATACCTTTTATAAAAAAGACGCACCGTTGTGCGTCTGTTACGGTAATTATTGATTTTCTGCCTCAAATTTTTGCATAAACGCAACCAACGCCTGTACACCTTCAATCGGCATAGCGTTATAAATGGACGCGCGCATTCCGCCCAATACTTTATGACCTTTCAACGCTTGCAGACCTGCTGCCGTCGCTTCCGCGACAAATTTAGCGTTAAGTTCGTCATTTCCTGTGGTAAAAGTCACGTTCATAATGGAACGATTTTGTTTTGCCACCGTGTTGCGGAACAAACGGCTGTTGTCTAAATATTGATACAACAATTCCGCTTTGGCGCGATTGCGCTGTTCCATCGCATCCAAACCGCCCTGCGTCAACAAATGTTTAAACACCAAAGCGCATAAATACCAAGCGAAAGTCGGCGGAGTGTTAATCATGGAATCCGCTTTGGTTTGCACCGCATAATCCCAAATGGACGGCGTGGCTTTACGCGCGTTGCCGATAAGATCTTCACGCACGATCACGATCGTAATGCCTGCCGGTCCCAAATTTTTCTGCGCACCCGCATAAATCAAACCGAATTTGCTCACGTCAATTTTACGCGACAAAATATTGGAGGACATATCTGCCACCAACACGGCATTGCCGACTTTCGGTTCTTCAAAAATTTCTACGCCGCTGATGGTTTCGTTCGGGCAATAATGCACATAATCATATTGCTCGGCAATATCGCTGAAATCCAAACGATTAATTTTTAATTCGCCGTTTTGATCCAAAATATTAATTTCATCAATTTCCGCAAAATTCCGCGCTTCTTTTGCCGCCGTTGCCGACCAATGTCCGCTGTTCAAATACAACGCTTTACCTTTTTCACCGATTAAATTCATCGGAATGGCGGCAAATTGACCGCGTGCACCGCCTTGTAAAAAAAGAATTTTGTAATTTGACGGAATATTGAATAGCTGACGAAAATCCTTAACGGATTGTTCCGCCAATTCGATAAAATACTTACCGCGATGGCTCACTTCCATTACGGAAGTGCCTTGATTCTGCCAGTTTAGCAGTTCCGCCTGCGCTTGTTGTAAAACTTCCGGCGGCATCATTGCCGGACCGGCGCTGAAATTAAATACGTTGCTCATATGGATTCCTAATTAAGCATAAAACGGGAAAAACATAGCCGTTAGTTTTATCACCTCAAGCCTTGATAAGCAACGAATTTTATTTTATAAGCGGAAAAAAATTTGATCTATTTTATGAAAATCTGCCGAACACTTTGACGAAGTTATTAAAAAAGGCTACATTATGCGCAATTATTTATTCAACAAGAGAGTCAATCACTATGGAAAATGTAAGTAAACAGTCTTTTCAAGACGTATTGGAATATGTGCGTATGTTTCGTTTAAAGAATAAACTGGCGCGTGAAATGCAGGATATTGACCGCAAAATCCGCGATAACCAAAAAAGAGTGTTGTTACTTGACAACTTAAATCAATATATCACCCACGATATGACCGTAGAAGACGTGCGCGCGATTATCGACAATATGCGCGATGACTATGAAACCCGCGTTGACGATTACATCATTCGTAAAGCCGAACTTTCAAAACAACGCCGCGAAGTGAAGGTGAAAATGAAAGAGCAAATTAAGGTGCATAAAAAAGCCTAATTAACGGGATAAAAGTGCGGTCGGTTTCGACCGCATTTTTTATACGCCTCTTTTAGCTACCTAACTATCTGCATTAACCTCAGGGCAACTGCAAGTGTTGCCCTATACCCATATTAAGGTAAAACTAAAATGGTTCTTTTAGGAAAGTTATCGTTTATAATAAGCTCCCGTTTAGCAACACAATGATTATTATGACTTATCTTATTTATTTACACATTTTCTGCGCTTTTTTGAGTTTGGCATTATTGCTTGTGCGCGGCGTTATGCAACTCAATCAACGTGATTGGCGCGCAGTAAAACCCTTAAAAATCTTACCGCACTTGAGCGATACCTTGTTGATCGCCAGCGGATTAATTGTAGTTTTCTCCGTCGGCTACGGCTTTCCGTGGTGGATTTTATTGAAAATCGGATTGTTAGCCGTTTATG
>JBHBXR010000127.1:0-8391 GCA_041795785.1 Mesocricetibacter sp. | reverse complement strand
GGGTTTTGATCCCGGCATTCCTAGGTTCGAATCCTAGTACCCCAGCCATATTTATTTCCATTATATTTCCGCGTTTATTCAGTCGCTTATCTTTCACATTAAGCTGTTTTTAGCTTATCCGTATTACATTTGTCAAAAAACTGCTTGCATTTTAAGCTTAATAGGTTCATTTTATGCATCAATTATATTATTTGTAGCAGATACTTTTTATTTTTGTCTTTTTTGATAACTGATTGATGGTGAACGCTATGCAGGAAAAAGAGTTTGAGTTGAAACGTCAGGGGAAAATTTCACGTTTGACTAATCGAACTTTTAAGTTTGATACCCGAATCAAAGAAGGTTGGTTCTCAGCGGTATATTTTTTGAAAACCACGGAAATCATTAAGCAGAAACGACCTAAACAAAAAGTAACGATGCAGTTTTTTCAAAAGAAAGACGCTATTTTGTGCGGAGTAGATGAAGCCATTGCTTTAATTCATACTTTTGCCAACGAGCCGCAACATTTAAAAATCTGGGCGTTAAATGACGGTGATAAAATTTCGCCTTTTGAAACCGTGTTGATGATTGAAGGACATTATGAAGATTTCGGTTATCTGGAAGGATTAATTGACGGCGTATTGGCTCGGCGGACTTCAGTGGCGACCAATGTTTATAATGTAGTGCAGGCTGCCGGTGAAAAACAGGTAATTTTTATGGGAGATCGCGATGATCATTTTTCCCAGCAGGCGGGCGACGGCTATGCGGCGTACATTGGCGGAGCGGCGGCACAGGCGACGCACGCCATGAACGAATGGTGGGGCAGACAAGGGGTCGGCACCATGCCGCACGCTCTGATTCAATTATTTAACGGCGATTTGGTGCAGGCTTGTGAAGCATATTTAACCACTTATCCTGAAGATAACCTGATTGCGTTGGTGGATTATCATAATGACGTGATTATGGACAGCTTGAAAGTCGCCCGTCATTTCGGGGATAAATTGTACGGCGTACGCGTAGATACCGCAGCAAATATGGTGGATCAGTACTTCTTACGCAATCAACACGAATTCGGACAGGACGATCTGCGCGGTACGAATGTCCGTTTAATTCAACGGTTGCGCGAACATCTTGACGCGGCAGGTTTCAAACAAGTTAAAATCATCGTCAGCGGCGGTTTTGATGCGGATAAAATCCGTCGTTTTGAACAACAAAACGCTCCGGTGGATTCTTACGGCGTCGGATCCAGTTTATTGAAAGTCAACATCGGTTTTACCGGCGATTGCGTACTGCTAAACGGTGCGGAGCAAGCCAAGCAGGGGCGACGTTATAGCTTTAATCCGCGCTTAAGTGCGGTCGATTTTGCGACAGTTTTGCAACAGGGGGAAAGCAAATGAAAACCTATCTGCCATATTTAGTGCAATGGTTGGAACAACAACGTTTAGAATACGGTGCCAAAGGCTATGTGGTCGGTATCAGTGGCGGTATTGATTCGGCAGTGGTTGCTCATCTATTAACCCGCACCGGTTCGCCGGTTCAGGGGATTCTTTTGCCCTCGGAAACCACTTCGACGCAGGATATTCAAGACGCTTATGCGGTGGCGGCAAGTGCGGGCTGCCCGCTGCTGGAAGTGCCGATTAATGCGGTTTATCAATCTTTTATGCAATCCATGCAGCCTTTATTTAATCGGGAGGCAGAACGGCAAAACGTGATTGCCGGTAATTTGCAGGCGCGTTTAAGAATGACGGCGTTATACGCTTATGCGCAAAGTCATCAAGCCATCGTAGTGGGAACCGATAATGCGGCGGAATGGCTGACCGGTTATTTTACCAAATTCGGTGACGGTGGAGTGGATATCGCGCCGTTGCTGCAATTACGCAAAGAGCAGGTGTATGAATTGGCGCGTTTGTTGAATGTGCCACAATCCGTACTGAATAAATCGCCGAGTGCAGGATTATGGCAAGGTCAAACTGACGAAGATGAAATGGGTGTCAGCTATGCGGAAATTGATGCTTTTTTACGCGGCGAAAGCGTCTCGCCGCAAGCGCAAAAGCAAATTGATTTCTGGCATAACCGCTCTCATCATAAACGCCGATTGCCACCTATGCCGGAGAAGCCTTAACGAATCGTAAAAGTGCGGTGGGTTTTTTCAATGTTTTTACCCTTGTTTTATCTACAATTCGAGTGTTTTTAGGACAAAAACACTCTTTTTTGTTTAATATTTAATCAGGTTGTGGCGATTAAATATTTTTAATCGGGCTTGCATAGATTATAATGACTGCCTTTTTTATTTCTAAGGAACAAATCTATGCAAGACAACACACAACATGAACAATCCACTTGGCGATCCAAATTAAGCGCTTTGGGTCCCGGTATTTTAATGGCATCAGCGGCGGTGGGCGGTTCGCACATCATTATGTCCACTCAAGCGGGTGCGATTTACGGCTGGCAACTGGCGCTGATCATTATTTTGGCAAACCTGTTCAAATACCCGTTTTTCCGCTTCGGCGTACAATATACCCTCGATACCGGCAATACGTTATTGGAAGGTTATCGTCAAAAAGGGCAGCTGTATCTTTGGGTTTTCTTTTTATTAAATATTTTTGCCACGGTGATTAATACGGCGGCGGTTGCCTTAGCCAGTGCGGCGATTTTGGCTTTCGTGGTGGATGTGCCGGTGCCGATTTTAAGTTTAGTGGTGATTGCGGTCAGTACAGGGATTTTACTGCTCGGTAAATACCGCATGTTGGATAATTTGTCCAAACTGATTATGATTGCATTGACGGTGACAACCGTGGCGGCGGTGCTTATCGCGTTATCGCGTACCGGTATTCAAGGCGTTGCTCCGACGGATTATATCAGCCCGTCGCCTTGGCAGCTTAGCGCCTTGGCTTTTATTGTGGCGTTAATGGGATGGATGCCGGCTCCGATTGAAATTTCCGCCATTAACTCAATGTGGGTAGTGGCGAAACGCCGTTTGACCAAAGTTTCTTATCAAGACGGGATTTGGGATTTTAACGTCGGGTTTATCGGCACGGCGATTTTAGCGATTGTGTTCTTAGCGTTAGGCGCTTTGGTGCAGTTCGGTTCCGGTGAACCGGTGGAAATGGTCGGCGGCAAATATATCGGGCAATTAATCAATATGTATGCTTCAACCATCGGTGATTGGGCGCGCGGATTAATCGCCTTTATCGCCTTTATGTGTATGTTCGGTACAACTATCACGGTTATCGACGGCTATTCGCGTACCAATGTAGAAAGCCTGCGTTTGTTGATGAACAAAAAAGAAAGCCGTTTAAGTACGTTGAATATTGCCATTACTTTGGCTTCCCTCTCGGGTTTGGCGATTATCTTCTATTTTAATAACGCTGTGGGACCGATGCTGAAATTTGCTATGATTGCTTCTTTTGTTTCAACGCCGGTATTCGCGTGGTTGAACTTATCTTTAGTATTGAAAGGCGAGCATAGAGTCAAAGGCGGATTACTGTGGTTATCCATTCTCGGATTAATCTATTTGAGTGCGTTTACTTTATTGTTTATTGTCCATCAGGCCGGTTGGTTAAGTTAATCATTTGTTATAAACGAAAAATCCCGGTTATCTGCCGGGATTTTTTGTATTTGAATTAAATTTCAATATCAAACTGTGTTTTCATTAATGCTTGAAAATCAGTGCAACCGCCGATAGGTTTTTCATCAATAAAAATTTGTGGCACAGTTTGTACCGGTCTGCCGACCAATACGGACAGATCTTCTTTCGTCAAACCTTTCTCGTTAATATCAATGTATTCATAATTAAAATTTTCTGTGAAGATTTTTAATTTTTCCGCCAGCGCCTTGGCTTTTACGCAATAAGGGCAGCCGCCTCGACCATAAATTGTTACGAACATAGTTTCCTCCTGATAGCAAGTGATAGACAGATTGTACCTGAATTGCGAAAAAAGAATAAAGTGTTTTTCAGCATTACTCCGATTGATATAATATATCGAACTTTTACTAACCGTCTTATCGGAAGGATAAACACCATGAATACGACTTTACAAACCCTTTTATCCCATCGTTCCATACGCAAATTCAGTGAACGGAAAATAAGCGATGAAATCATCGAACAGTTGGTTAATTCCGCCCGATTTGCCTCCTGTTCCAATCACTTGCAGTGCATTTCCATTATACGGGTGACGGATCCTGAATTGCGTGAGGCGCTTAAAGTGTGCGCTTCAAATCAGGAATATGTAAAAACGGCAGCGGAATTTTGGGTGTTCTGCATTGATTTTAACAAACACAAGCAAATTTGTCCTGACGCGCAGCTGGATTATAGCGAAGTATTGTTAATCGGTGCGGTGGATGCGGGCATTATGGCGCAAAATACGTTGGTTGCCGCGGAAAGTCTGGGCTTGGGCGAGGTTTATATCGGTTCTTTGCGTAATGAAATCGAAAAGGTCGGCGAATTATTGGCATTGCCGAAACACACGGTGCCGTTATTCGGTTTGTGCTTGGGTTATCCTGATCAAGATCCGCCGTTAAAACCGCGTTTGCCGCAGGAACTTATGTTTTTTGAGAACAAATATCGACCGTTGGATGCAAGCAAACTGGCGGATTACAATGCGCAGGTTGCCGATTATTATCAGGTGCGCAGCCAAATGGATATGGATTGGTCGCGTAGTGTGGAGAAAACCCTTGCCAAACCGGTTCGTCCGCATGTTTTAGGGTATTTACAAAAGCAGGGATTTGCGAAAAAGTAGGCTGTTATGAAGTTATTAATGCTCTGTCGCGAGCCGCGTTTATATAGTTGCCAACGCTTGAAAGAGGCGGCTGAGGCAAGCGGTCATCAGATGGATATTTTAGATCCCAACCGCTGTTTATTAAAACTCACGCAAAATCGACCGCACTTTCAGCTTTATTATCAGGCAAATTCGGAAGCGGAGCCTTATTTATTGCCGGATTATGATGCGGTGATTCCGCGTTTCGGCTCTACCAGTACAAAAATAGGTTGCGCCGTATTGCGACATTTTGCCGCGAACAATATCCCTTGTTTAAATAACGAACAGGCTTTTTTACAGGCGCGTGATAAATGGCAGAGTCTGCAATTATTGGTGCGGGCGGGCATTGCCGTACCGAATACGATCTTGGCGGGGTTTGAGTATCAAGCTAATGACGTAATAAAACAAGTAGGTTCGCCGACCATTTTGAAAACCCTCAGCGGTTCACAGGGAATCGGCGTGATTTTAGCGGAAAAAGCGCAAAGTGCGGTCAGTATTTTAGAAACTTTAAAACTGGCGGATGTGCCGGTGTTGTTGCAGGATTTTATTGAAGAAGCGAAAGGCACCGATATACGCTGTTTTGTGGTGGGTAATCGTGTGGTGGCAAGTATGCAACGTATCGGTCAGAACGGCGAATTTCGCGCCAATTTTCACCGCGGCGGAACGGCGGAAAAAATTCAACTGAGCGAAGAAGAAAAACAAATTGCGCTGAAAGCTACGCAAGTGTTGGGTTTGGATGTGGCGGGCGTCGATTTAATCCGTTCCGAACAAGGTTTGTTGGTGTTGGAAGTCAATGCCAGTCCCGGACTGGAGATGATCGAAAAAACCAGCGGCATTGATATTGCGTTGCAAATGATCGCCTATCTAGAGAAAAAAATAAAAAACGGTTTTGAAAATGCGATTGGAGCTTCAGAATAAGTTTTATCTTTGCCGCTTTTTGTTTTAAGATAAAACCCTCAGGATCAGTAAGGAGAAGTTATGATTATTTATTTACACGGTTTTGATTCCAGCAGTCCCGGCAATCACGAGAAAGTGATGCAGCTGAAATTTATTGATGATGACGTGCGTTTTATCAATTACAGCACCTTACATCCGAAACACGATATGCAGTTTTTATTGAAGGAAGTGCACAAACTGGTGACGGAAAGCAAAGACAAATCACCGCTGATTTGCGGTGTCGGTTTAGGCGGTTATTGGTCGGAGCGGGTCGGTTTTTTATGCGGTATTAAACAGGCGATTTTTAATCCTAATTTATTTCCTTATGAAAATATGCAGGGCAAAATTGATCGCCCGGAGGAATATGAAGATATTGCGACGAAATGTGTTGAAAATTTCCGTTTGAAAAACAAAGGCAATTGTTTAGTGTTTTTATCCACACAGGATGAAGTGTTGAATTCACAACGCAGCGCAGAAGTGTTATCGCCGTTCTATGAAATTGTATGGGATGAAACGGAAACCCATAAATTCAAAAAAATTTCGCAACATTTGCAGAAGTTAAAAGCGTTTAAAGCATAAAAAAATCGGCGCAAATTGAATTGCGCCGATGTTCTTTTCAGGTTATCACGACATTTCTTTCGTACGATTATGTAATTTGTAATTCGGCGGCAGTTCCGGATTGGCGTTTTCTTCGTCCAACGGTGCGGTTTCAGGTTGCGCCATCGGGCTTTGTTCGGAGGCTTTGCTTTTATCCAACAGCTGCTGTCTTAATTGGGGATAGTTGCTTTTTTCCGACAACCAAACCGCCGTCAGCACTCGGTTGAATTCAGCATCGAATTCGTGCGCCAATACGGTATCGTTTAATACGAAATAACCTTTGTCCGCCAAGGCGATATAACTCAAGGTATCGTTAGGCGAAAAATCGGGCAACACATCTTGCAATTCTTCCAGCCACTTTTTGCTGTCCGTTTCGGTGATTTTTAACTTATCGATTTCTTTAATCAACGTAATCGCAAAATTTTTTCCTTCCACCGGTTTGGCGTATTTGAAGGTCAACATTAACGGACGCTCGTTTTCCTTATATGAACCGCTTTCCGTGTAAAGAAAAAGCGTATAAACGTGGAACGGTCCCCAGTTGTAATCCGCTTTGCCGATGTTGAACCACTGAGCGGAAAGTGCGGTCGGAAATAAACATAAAAGCGATAATAGGATCGATTTCAATTTCATTACTGTTATCCATAAATCTATCGGAACTGCGCCGAATTATAGCAATAAATATCGCGGATAAGTATAGGATTTTTTACCGTCGGAATTGCGCCCGTATCATTCAAGGTCATTTTTATAAAGTGCGGTCGATTTTTTCGTTGTTTTTAGTGTATTATACGCAATCATTATTTTATCCTTTTCTATGAATCATTTTAATGAAATCCACGTTTCTCGAACTCAGGCATTTGAAAACCTTGTTGGCATTAAAGGAAACCGGCAGCGTTTCTTTGGCGGCAAAACGGGTTTATCTCACCCAGTCGGCGTTGTCTCATCAAATAAAATTGCTGGAAGATCAATACGGTTTACCGTTATTTGAACGCAAAACCCAACCGCTGCATTTTACGGCGGCAGGGGAGCGCCTGATTAAATTAGCCGAGGAGATTTTGCCTAAAGTAATCGAGGCGGAACGTGATTTATCCCGCGTCAAACAAGGCGAAGCGGGGGAATTGCGGATTGCGGTGGAATGCCACACCTGTTTTGACTGGCTGATGCCGGCGATGGATAGTTTTCGTTATCACTGGCCGTTGGTGGAATTGGATATTGTGTCGGGTTTTCACACCGACACCGTCGGTTTGTTATTAACGCACCGTGCCGATTGGGCGGTGGTATCCGAAATTGAGGAAACGGCGGGCATAATTCATAAGCCTTTGTTTTCTTACGAGATGGTCGGCATCTGCGCCAAAGATCACCCGTTAGCCGCCAAGGAAATTTGGCTGGCGGAAGATTTTGCCGAACAGACGTGGATCACCTATCCCGTGCCTGACGATATGCTGGATTTACTGCGTAAAGTGTTGCAACCGGCAGGGATTAATCCGATTCGTCGTACCAGCGAGTTGACCATTGCGATTATCCAACTGGTCGCCAGTAAGCGCGGTGTAGCGGCGTTGCCGTTTTGGGCGGTCAAACCCTATTTGGATCGCGGTTATGTGGTCTCCAGAAAAATCACCCGTCAGGGGCTATACAGCAATCTCTATGCCGCTTATCGTGAGTCCGACGCGGACAGCGCTTATATGGAAGATTTTTATCAACTGGTTAAAGAACAAAGTTTCTCCACCTTGCCGGGATTACTGGTGTTAGAATCATAAACAGATGTAAGAAGTTTAAGTTGTATGTCAGAAGTTCAATCACCGCATCCCATTCGCGATGCCGCCAAAGCCGCCTTTCCTTATTCTGCACCGATGATCGCCGGATTTTTATTTTTAGGCGTGGCTTACGGCGTTTACATGAAAGCCTTGGGTTTTGATGTGTTGTTTCCCGTTTTTATGGCGGCGCTGATTTATGCCGGCTCGGTGGAATTTATTGTCGCCGCGTCGTTGGTCGCGCCTTTTTCTCCGTTGAACGTATTATTGGTGTGTTTAATGGTCAGCGGACGGCAGATTTTCTACGGCATTTCTATGCTGGAAAAATACGGCGTTCATGTAGGCAAAAAACGGATTTACCTGATTAGTTCTTTAGT
>JBHBXR010000126.1:0-16425 GCA_041795785.1 Mesocricetibacter sp. | reverse complement strand
CAAGCATATATTACACTGCGTTCTTTATGATTCAACTCTTTGAATGTAATATTACGCTTAGCTAATTCTTCTAAACGAACTAATAATGTATTGCCAAAATATTGATTTAATGCATCAAAAACACTGCGACACTCATCCGTATAAAGCTCAATAGAATTAAGTTTACTAATTACAATATCTAATTTTGCTATTTCACCACGAATACGCTCTAAGTGCTCTCTTGCCTCATCTTTCTTCTCTGCTGCATTTGCTGCTATAACTGCACCGCCAATAGCTAATAATGGACCAGCTACTAATCCACCTAAAACAGCTGTTCCCCCAGCAATACCTAATCCACCCGAAGCAAGTGAACCTCCACCAAGCCAAGCCAATGTTGCATTGGTTGCAGCAGCACCAGATAAGCCACTAATAGCTGTACCTGTAGATGCAGCCGCAAATGTTCCTACGCCTAAATATGCTCCTCCTGCTGCAGCCAAACCAGCTAGAGATCCTCCAGCAATTGACTCTAGTGCACTTCCTAATTTTTGCATATCAATGCTATGGGCTCGAATTTTATTTTGAGCTTCTGCACCAGTTAGTTTTTCATCAATGATATTAAGATCTTTTAATATCTGAGCTTCTTCTTCGTGAGTAATAATTATTTTAGGATAATCATTAGCAAAATTTTTTCCGGCTAATAATTGATTTCCTCGGCGCTCTCCATCGGGATAACAAATAAAAGAATCGAATAAATTTATATTAGAAATACCACCCTTTTTTGATAAGCCATAGTTTTCTAAACTGGTATTCGTTAATTTTTTTTGTTTATCCAATTTATCGTTGGCTTCATCAGATTCTTCCTCTGCCCAACGTTGATAGCGTTCAGCATCATCAAAATCGCTTTTCGCGTCAAACCCTTTTTTAACTCCATAAGTCGCTGCGGCAATGGCTGCCGCGCCTAAAATAAACGGTAAAGGCATAATTTAGTCTCCTAGTTTAATAATGCTTCAGCTTCTTGGCTTAATGCTAATTGACGTTGAACCCAATTTTCTAATGCAAATAATTTTACATTAGAGATACCCAGTACATCGGCGTATTCAGCAATTAAGCTTTTTTCTTCACGATGATATTCATTATTAGCTAAAACAATACCAAGTAATTCTAATAATAAAGAACATTTTTCACGTTCAGTGTTAAATAATGCGGGAAGTTCGGAAATTTGCGTTTCTTTCATTTCAACATCGGCATTGGATTGTGCTTTCAGAATTTCAACCATATTAGTTTGTAATTCATCGGAATTTCCATCCGCTTCAGCCACAACTTTGGCTAAATAAAGAAGGGCTGATTGTTGAGTTGAGTTTAGATTATGTACAAACATAATTTTCTCCTATAGTTTGTTTGTGGATAAAAGATATTAATTATTACCAATTAAATACTGCTGTAATTTATGTATGATTTGATTCTGTATTTCCACCGGACTAATCACCACCAAATGCGGTATCCAATACTGCACCAGTGGGATAATATCCATTTCGTTTATATTTTTGCTTACCAGTAATAATCCTCCGTCGTTGAGTTTACGCACCAGTTCCTGATTCGGGAGCAGGTTGCGGCGCAAGAAATAAGGGGCGGCGAATTTTGATACTTGAACCACCACTTCCGCAAGCTGATTGCCGTGAGAGATGCTGTCGTTTTGTATGATTTCCCGCTTTAATTGTTCGTTGGGCGTGAAGGTTTCTGTCAGCGCGCGAATCATCGACATTTGAGTGAAACAAAAAGTCTTTTGTTTGCCGTTATCGGTGCCGATGAGATACCAAATGCCGTTTTTGTTCAGTAGGGCATAGGGTGCGATTCGATAGTATTTGCTTTCGTTGCTACTGTTTTTACGGTATCTGAATTCAATAACGCGATGATTTTCGACCGCACTTTTGAGCAGATCAAACTCCTGCTTAAAATGTTGAATATCTTCATATTGGAACCCTTTCACTTGCACGCTTTGACGTAATTTTTCTTCGTAAAAATCACGGTCTATTTTGGGAAATAGATTACCTATACTGGCAAAGTTGGCAAATCGAATGATATCGGCTCTGCTTAAAATACCGAATTTTTTGCGATCTAAACGGAATTTAGGGCGGCTTTCCTCATCATAAATTAAAAAACCTAAACGCTCGTGCATATCACGCGCAATAGTGCGTTCATGTACGGCATAATCTTGAGCTAATTCTTTCGTATCAAGAGATTCTCCATTATTTAAGCGGGTCAAAATGTCGCCTAGCCGAGATGCTAATTTGTAACTATTTTTTTCCTGTTTTTGATTCATGTTAGTTATCCGTGTGCTGAAATCGTTTAATAATAAGAAACGATTATGACAGACTGTGTCATTTATATATTCAATTTCAAAAAAGTCACATAAAAATTCTTCAAATTATATGTGAGTTGCCATACCTTTAGTGTAAAGATAGGTAAATATGTAATCGTTTGCTTATTTTGTATTCATCATAATATGTGCATAAGTTTCGTTTTGAGAAAACGGAGCTCTTTAGTTATGTTTCAATCGTTATTGCTTATCAATGTTGGATGATTGCGTCGGATAATGATTGATATTATTTTGATTCTAGATGTTCATATTGTTTTTTCTTCCAGAATAATTTCTCCTAGCCTGAGTTCGATTTTATGTTGTGAAGGTGAGAATATCGATAAAATACGGTTGCCTTTTCCGGACATGTTCTGCCATATTCCGTTATTATCTAATGAGAGTTTGGCATAATCTGTTTCATTATGAATAAAATATAAATAATTTCCGGATAGTCCTGCTAATTTACGTGATTTTAGCAAAATAAAATCGTCTATTTTTAAAATATCTTCAATTCTTGTCATTTTGATATCTTTCAATATAACATTCCATTCAAAGTTGTCGTTCGGAATTAATATCCCGTTGGAGTTCATGCAATAAATTTTATTGTTTAGTGAGATAAGATTAAGTCTTTCTACAAAAACTAAATCTTGCTCCCATGTGCATTCATTCCATTGGTTGTTTGGAGATAAATATTTAATATATGGTTTGATTTCAAGTTCTTTTTTATTTATTCGATAAGCAAAATCTTGTCGGAAAAGTGCCATAATTTGAGAATTGTCAGAACAAACCACTAATTCTTCCAATTCTATTCCTTCCGGTATATAAGGTGAATGTTCCCATATTTCCCAACATCCGTTTAAAGCATCGGAAACATATATGATCGATTTATGATAAGTACATTTATTATATGAATCCCAAACTAATCCTTTTTCAATATATTCATATTCTTTGCTCTGAGAAATTTTCCAAAGCCATTGGTTTTTATATTTAATAGGCATGCCGTTGAGACGAAAACGATCATCATCTATTACTGCCGGTCGACTGCCTTGTTCCCAATGAATCATATCATTCGAATAAATAAATTTGTCGTTTTCGATAAAAATAATCCAAGTGTCATCTATATATGCAATGTTTCTAATATATTCGACAGTTTCTTTCGGGATATCCACTTGCTCCCAATGTTCACCGCATTCGCTTTTGAATAAGCGTTCGTTTTTACGATCAAAGACCACCCATGTTTTATTATCGGATACGATTTGACTGATATTTTCCGCAAGAAACGGAAGATTGTTGAGGGTTTTCCATTGAATGCGTAGTGAATACTGTTTGTTATTCATGGTTAATTCGGCGGTTCTTTTTCTTTCCCATTCCAGTTGTTGTTGCTTTTCTTTTTCTCTTTTTTGTTGAATTTGTAATTCAATGATATGTTGATCAAATTTTCCTTGTTCAAATAATCGAATTTGCGCCAGCATATTTTCATAATTATCACATAGTTGATCTAATGCGTGTAATAACTGCTCTTTATAGGTAAAAATTTGTTCACCCAAATGATCATTCAAATCTGATGTATCAAGCTGATAATCGGTATCGCTAACTAAGTGTTCAATATGAAAAGCAGGTAAACTAAAAGAATTCATAAAGCTGTTTAATTTATTTAAATTCTCTTTTTTATTATTAATGAAATTCCAAATTTCACGGCGTTTTTTATTGAGATCCGATACGGCTGAATTTTTTAGCCAATGAGATATTTTACGGGTTATATAGTTTTCTTGATCCGATAAAAATTCAGGATATAAACGGAAAAAATATGGATCGCATTGCATTGAAACGACGTTAATATAATCTCTGTTGATAGCTAAAGATAACTCCCAAAAACAAGACTCAAACTCGAGTTCTCTATAAAGAATAATATTTTTCCAGCCATCGGTTATTTTCATTAAATGCGATATGGCTTGTATGATTTCATTTTTATTGTTGCTAAATAGTAATGTGTTGATAAATTTAAAATTATTTCTGAAATTAGCAGGCTTTAAGGTTTCAATAATAGATAACATTCGTTTGTTTTCGATATTGATTTCACAAAGATGGGATAAAAACAGTAAATCTAACAATAAAGTATATTTGTCGTTTTCCGTTTTAATAAAATCGGCAAAAAGCGGCATATTCGTATTGAATTGCTCTGTTTCGTCTATTAAAGATTTAATTTTTTCCAAAGAAATAACCATATCGGACTTGTTGATCAATCGGTTGATAAAATCTTTGCCGTTTGTATTGATTTCCGCACTATGAGTAAAACATAAAGACAATGCTTTTAAGTAGTTTTCTTTTTCTTGTATGTTGCTTTTATCTAGAAAAGTATGTTGCGTAATGTCGGGAATAGCGGAAATCAGCGCAGCATATTCTTGGTTTGATGCCGTGTTAATGATCTTGTTCATAAGGTTCTCCTTGCTTGCATAGTGGTTGCTTTATGTTGTAGGAGAATTATATAAAACCCGAATGACAGGGTATGTCATGATAAAACAGGAAAAAAATTAACCGCACTTTTAGGGGTAAAAGTGCGGTCGAAAAATGCGAAGTTTTTACAAGGCTGCGTTATTTAGCAGATTCAGAGGCATTTTGTGGGGCTGTTGTCTCTGTGGTTTTATTGCTTTCCTGTTGCGCGTCGGAGGCGGGTTGTTCGGCGGCATCAGCCACGACAGGCGTCTCCGATTGGTTATTTTCTTGTTCGGCTGGCGGTTCCGGCTCGGTCGGTTGTGGCGGAGGACTGTCTAAATCTTTGCCGTTGAGAAATACTTTGCCGCCTTTTTGCTCAAGGTTAAATTGATATTGTTCGCCTTGTATTAAATTAAAGTCTTTAAGTTGTTCACCTGCCTGATTTAGCACTTGATAGGTTTCTTTCCAAAATTGACTATTTTGTTTCAATTTGGCGCTTTCCGACGGTTCCGGCAATGCCATGTCGTTGATTAAGGCGACGGGGACGGTGAGTTCGGCTGAAATGTCGGCTTGAGAAATCATTTCAAATAACGGGAAGGCATTGCTTCCTTCTTTAATCGGCTGAACATTCATCGCCAGCTTTCCGTTAATTTGTTGTTTATTGGTCGGCGGAAAGGTGTCCACATTTATCGCCAAATTCGCCTGATTAATTTCGGCATGAAGTTTGGCAAATAATTCTTTTTGCCATTTTTCATAGGTTTTAGCCGATAAATTATTCATACAAAGCAGTGCGTAGGCATTATTGCCGCATAAAAAGAGCGGATAAATGCGTTCCGTCGGGCCGGCTTTAATCGGCAGCGTCAGATTAAATTGTTCGAACTGCACATTTTCCCGATTGACGACGAGTTTATCAGCGCTGAGGCTGCTGTTCATCACCGATTCTTGGTTAATCGGTTCTTCCGTATAATTTAAAGCGAGATTTTCGGCGGAAAAATATCCGGGATAATCAATGCTTTTAATATTCAGCAGCATATTAAATGTGTTTTTATAATTATCAATAAGCTGTTTGAAATCCGCCACAAATTCAGGATTATCTTTTTCCGGTTGTTTAAGTTCATTTAAATTTTCGGGTAAATATTTATTTAATAAATTTAAATGCGTTACCAAATTAAAATGAGACGAACCGTATTCCCAGTTAATTCCTTTAATGCTCAGCGGTTGTTCTTTTTGTGTGACGGTAATTTCTTCAAGGTTAAATTTACTTTTTAATTCGGCATCTTCTTTTTGTTGATTATTAAATGTGATGCTCAGTCCGGCGTTTTTTAAATCAATCATATTTTTTTCATTTTCAGGAATGGACATGGTTTTAATTGAAAATGAAGCTTCAAATTGATCGTTATTAAACAGGCTGTCGGTAATTTGCCGGATGACTTGTTTAAGATTAAGATTTTCTACATTGAAATCGGATAATTGATCATAAAACGTGACGTGGCTCGGCACCGCCAATTGTTTGGTATTGAATTCAATGCCTTCAAATTTGGCTTTGCCTTGTTCGGACTTGATATTTTTATTGGAAACTTTAAGGGATTGGGTTTTAAATTTCGTCGTTAGATCATAACCTTTCGCATCAATATATTTATTTAAGCTGTAATTGGTTTTTTCTAATTCAAAGCGGGTGTTATCGCCGTTTAATAAGGCAATATCAATATTATTAATATCAGTGCTGGCTTTTTCAATATCATACAAGCTTTGTCCGACCGGTTTTAATAAATATTCGCCCGATACGCCTTTAATTTTGGTGTTGGCATCATAATTTAAGCCGGTTAAATCCGTTACAATTTCGACAAATCCGCTTTTTGAGGAGTAAGTGAGTTCCGTTTCCAGCTTTTGGGCGGTGTTGGTGCTGTCGCGGAAATCAGTGACGATATCCGATTTTAAATAGTCACCGACAACGGAAAACTGGCTGTTAATGGTGTTTTTGTCGATAGTAATATTTAATTCTTGATTGAGTTTTTTAATTAATGCCGTCGGAATTTCCGATTGTGCGGTAATGGCGAACGGTAGAGCGATTAATTTGGTTTGAATAAATTCGGTGTGTTCTTTATCGTCTTTGTGTTTAAAGCTGAAAGTTAAATCGCGGGTGAAAAAATCGCTGTTTTTTTCATCAACTTGAATCGTAAAATGCTCTCTGAAATGATAAGGAAACTGTTGTAAGGTTTGGTCGATTTTATAGTTGGTATAAAACTGGGCAATGGTGCCTAAAACCAGTGCGATGGCGGATAAGTTTAATGCGATTTTGGCTTTTTTTTTCATATTTTCCTCGCTTTCTGTGGTTTGTATTATGTGTTTGACAGAGTATAACCAATTCATCCGTTAAGCTCAAATAACCGTTTAGCTAAAAATGCCGTAAAAGTGCGGTCGAAAAATGCAGAGAAATTTAATTATCGGTTAAGCGCCGAGATGTTATGCGTTTTCTTTCTTCAATAAAGACAATAAGAACAAAAACGACGAGCAGATGACAACGGAAGGTCCCGCCGCAGTATTATAAAACGCCGATAACGCCAATCCCATGGAAACCGCCAACATACTGATGATGACGGCGGTTATCGCCATGCTTTCTGGTGTACGAGAAAACCGGCGGGCGGTGGCGGCGGGAATGATTAACAATGACGTAATGATTAAGGCGCCGACAAATTTCATACTTAAAGCGATGGTGAGGGCGGTCATTATCATCAATAAAAAACGCATTCTGCGGATGTTGATGCCTTCCACTTGCGCTAATTCGGGGCTGACTGTAGTAGAAATCAAGGGTTTCCAGTAATAAATTAGCGCACCGAGTACGATAATCACGCCGATGCTGATAAACAAGGCATCTTCATAGTTCACCGCGAGTAAATCGCCGAATAAATAACCCATTAAATCCACTCGTACGTTTTGCAATAAACCGACGGTGACGACACCGAGCGAAAGGCAGCTGTGCGCGATAATGCCGAGAATGGTATCCACGGAAAATTGCGAATTGCTTTCCAACCAAACCATAGCGACGGCGAGCAGGACGGTTAGGACTAAAATGGAGAGATAGGGATTGATGTCTAAAAAAATACCCAACGCAACGCCGAGCAGGGCGGAGTGTGCCAAGGTGTCGCCGAAATACGACATTTTGCGCCATACCACAAAAGCCCCCAACGGAGCCGTAATAAAAGAAAGTAAAATACCTGTCAGCCAAGCGGGAAAAATAATTTCAAACATAATTTATCCTTTTATTTTTCAACCTGATGCGTGCAATGTGGCGTATGTGAAACGGATGTGCAGCATACATCACCGTGCATATCGTGTTTGTGATTATGGCGGTGAGTATAAAGGGCAATGTTTTTAGCAAATTGATCGCCGAAGAAACGAATAAATTTCGGATCGTTGGAAATAATTTCCGGCGTGCCCGCACAGCAAATATGTTGATTGATACAAAGCACTTCGTTGGTATCCGCCATCACTAAGTGTAAATCGTGGGAAACCAATAAAATCGCACAATTTAATGTTTCTCTGGTTTGGTGGATCAGCTGATAAAGTTCCGCCTGCCCGTTGATGTCAACACCCTGCGTCGGTTCGTCCAGCACCAGCAAATTAGGTTTATTCAAAATAGCGCGCGCCAATAATACGCGTTGCATTTCACCGCCCGACAGTTTTTGCATACTGTTATGGATGAGATGAGAAATTGATAAAAGTGCCAAGGCTTGCTGAATTTCGGCTTTGCTCGTTCCTTTTTTTAAGGAGAGAAATTTTTCCACCGTAATCGGCAGGCTGTGATCCAAGTGAATTTTTTGCGGTACATAACCGATACGAACGTTATTGCTGTATTTCACTGTGCCTTGCGTCGGCGCTAATAATTTCAGCAACACTTTGAGCAAGGTAGATTTTCCGCCGCCGTTCGGACCGACAATGGTGATAACCGAATTCGGGTAAATCTGCAAATTAATGTGGCTTAATGCGGTTTTTTGTCCAAAAACGACACTAATATCGGTCAATTCAATAAGCGGGATGCGGATAGCGTTTATGTGCATTTTCGATAGCAATATCGGTTAAAAAGAGGGCTAACGATAGCTTATTTTTTTAAATTTAACAAGTGCGGACGCTGATTTTATATTTTGCCGTTCAAATTCGGGAAGATGTATATAATTTGCCCGTTTGATTAAATTTCTGCAAATATGAATGAATTTTTTAAACTTTTTTATGTCTTATAAAAACGCACATCATCAGGTTGACAACGTGAAGCAGGGAATATCGGGCAGTGGTTCGTAAACGTAAGAAAAGTAAAAAAGTGAAGCAAGTAGTATCACCGGCACAAGAAACAAAAAAGATTTCGGAAGTGAAGGAAAATTCAACGGTTCCGGAACTTGACGAAGCACAGGTTGCGGAAGCAACACCGCCTAAATTGGCAAGGGAGCGGATTAAAAGAAAATCGCATATAAAAATGGTGATTTTCTTTTTGGCGTTGTTGTCCATTTTTACCGGTATTGTTTTAAATTTAATCGAAAAATCGGAAACTGTTCCGCAAGACAATAGGCCGATGATGTCATCAACCGTCGTTTCCGGCGATAAATCCGAATTATCGGAAAATAAAGAATCCGCAACGCAACCGACGGATACACCAAAAGAAACGGTGACATCGGAGGTGAGTACAGAGGACACAACAAAGGAAACGACATCTAATATCGGAGGACAAACCGCAGCCGAACCGGTTTTAGACAGTTTGCCTCAAGCGGATAAAACACAGCAATTGCAAGTGGATAATAATGCGACTTCTTATGACGACGAATTACAGGCGAAAGATGACGAAGTCGATGAAATTCCGCAAGAAAAAGAAGAAGATATAATGAGCGAATTGCCGAAAGAAGCGCAAGAGGCATTGACGGATTTATTGGATGCGGCGGATTTGGCAAAACGTATCCGAGATCAATTTACACACACCGTTGTGCGCGGTGATACGTTAAAAGATGTGCTGGAATTATCCGGTTTGGATGAAGAATTCAGTCAAAGTTTTATTAAAATGTTTCCTGAGTTTAAAACCCTTAAAGCCGGTCAACAGGTTTATTGGATTTTAGATAATAATAATGAATTGGAATATTTAAACTGGTTGGTTTCCGCAAAAGAAGAGCGTATTTACGAACGTTTGGAAGACGGCAGTTTCAAAAGCCATATAATTGAAAAGAAAAGTGTATGGAAAAAAGATGTCATTAAAGCGGAAATCCGTTCATCTTTTAATGGTGTGTTGAAAAAATTAGGCTTGGAAAACCGGCAAATCGCACAGTTAAACAGCGCATTACAATGGCAGGTTAATATTCATAAATTAAAAGAAGGCGATCAATTTGCGTTGTTAATTTCCCGTGAATATGTAGGCGACAAACCGACGGGGCAGGGGAACGTAGAAGCGATTCATATTCTTACGAAAGGGAAAAGTTATTACGCCATACAAGCGGAAAACGGACGTTATTACAGCCGTAACGGGGAAACGATCGGCAAAGGTTTTGCCCGTTATCCTTTGCAACGACAAGCAAGGATCTCGTCTCATTTCAATCCGAAACGCAAGCA
Organism: Mesocricetibacter sp.; assembly: GCA_041795785.1. GTDB lineage: Bacteria > Pseudomonadota > Gammaproteobacteria > Enterobacterales > Pasteurellaceae > CAJPST01. The sequence goes on along the minus strand of JBHBXR010000126.1, from coordinate 6,071 downwards.
TCCGGTAACCGGTCGTGTTGCACCGCATAAGGGCGTGGATTTCGCTATGCCGACGGGAACACCGATTATTGCCCCCGCTGACGGCATAGTGGAAAAAGTGGCTTATCAAGCGAGCGGCGCAGGGCGTTATATTATTATTCGTCACTCCCGTGAATATCAAACCGTCTATATGCACTTGAGCAAGCCTTTAGTCAAAGCGGGACAATCCATTAAGCGCGGGCAACGCATTGCACTATCGGGTAATACGGGGCGTTCCACCGGTCCGCATTTGCATTACGAGTTCCATATTAACGGTCGTCCGGTGAATCCGATGACGGTTAAATTACCGGGTACCAATAATACGATGGGAACGGAAGAACGGAAAAAATTCCTGACACGGGCGAAGGCGATAGAGCGTCAATTAAAAATGTAATTTTCAATAAAGCGGGTTGTGTAAAAACAACCCGCTTTATTTTCAGTGAGGGTATAAAAGTGCGGTCAATATTTACAGTGTTTTTAAACTCGAAAAAACGAGCTGAAAACCGACCGCACTTTTGGGGATAAATCCGGATTGGGGCAAATAAAAAGACCGTAAACAATACGGTCTTTACACTATTAAATCTTAGAAATCAGTTGAACATTGCGGAAATGGATTCTTCGTTGCTGATACGACGAATTGCTTCCGCCAGCATACCTGACAACGTCAATACACGCACTTTATTTAACGCTTTGATTTCGGCGGAAAGCGGAATAGTATCGGTGACGACTACTTCGTCTAAGAAATCACTGGCAAGATTTTTTGCCGCCGCACCTGAGAAAACGGCGTGAGTAGCATAGGCAAATACACGTTTGGCGCCGCGTTCTTTCAGTGCTTCCGCCGCTTTGCACAGCGTACCGCCGGTGTCGATCATATCGTCTACTAAAATACAGTCGCGACCCGCCACTTCACCGATGATATGCATTACTTGCGATATATTGGCTTTCGGACGGCGTTTGTCGATGATCGCCATATCGCTGTCATTTAATAACTTCGCTACCGCACGGGCACGCACAACACCGCCGATGTCAGGAGAAACGACAATCGGATTTTCCAAATCGGTTTTCTTCAAAATATCGTGAATTAATACCGGTGAACCGAAAACGTTATCTACCGGCACATCAAAGAATCCTTGAATCTGTTCGGCGTGTAAATCACAGGTTAATACGCGGTCAACACCGACGCTGGACAAGAAATCGGCAACGACTTTAGCCGTGATCGGCACACGGGCGGAACGCACGCGACGATCTTGACGGGCGTAGCCGAAGTAAGGAATAACGGCGGTGATACGACCGGCGGAGGCGCGGCGTAAAGCGTCTACCATTACGATTAATTCCATTAAATTGTCATTAGTCGGCGCACAAGTGGATTGAACGATAAAAACGTCGCTTCCGCGTACATTTTCATTAATCTGAACTTGGATTTCGCCATCGCTGAAACGACCTACGGTAGCATCGCCTAATGAAATATAAAGGCGTTCGGAAATTCGTTTGGCTAACTCCGGCGTCGCATTACCGGCGAAAAGTTTAATGTCGGGCATTTTAACCTCAGGGTTGGATAGTAAATTAAGTTTAGAGAAATTTATTGTTTTTGCTTGCAAAGCAGAGCTAACACCTTATGTAACGGTGAAATATTGCTTCCTTTGGCAACAAAACCGGAAAAATGTTTAGGCTTCATATCAAACACGGCTTGCGCGGACAGCTCATCCTCAAATTCCGCAAAAACGCAAGCGCCGGTTCCCGTCAATCTGGCAGGCGCATATTTTAACAACCAACGGAGTAATTCTTCAACCTCTGCATACAAATTTACCACAACTTTTTCGCAATCGTTTGCATATTCGGAAGTAAGTAGTTGATCTATCGTTCTTTTAGGTGTATCTCGGATCAAATCCGGTGCGGCAAAAATTTTTGCCGTAGCGATGTGAGTCGCTTCTGGTTTGAGTACGACATACCATTTTTCAGGTGGCTCGCAATAGGTGATTTTTTCCCCGACACCTTCGGCAAATGCGGCTTTACCGTGAATAAAAATCGGTACGTCGGCGCCTAGGCTTAAGCCGAGTTCCGCCAATTCGGGCAAAGTTAATCGGGTTTGCCATAAATAATTTAACGCAAGTAATGCGGTTGCCGCATCGGAAGAACCGCCGCCGACACCGCCGCCCATCGGTAATACTTTGTCTAAATGCAAATCGGCGCCGAGCGTACAGCCGGTTTTCTGTTGCAACAGTTTCGCCGCACGGTAAATTAAATTGTCTTCGCTTTTGAGATTGGGAATTTCAGGGCTCAGACAAATCTGCCCGTCGTGGCGCAGGCTGACGGTCAGCCAATCGCCGTAATCGACAAATTGAAACAGGGTTTGCAGTTCATGGTAACCGTCTGCGCGTTTACCGTTGATATATAGGAATAAATTCAGTTTGGCGGGGCAAGGAAAGCGAATCGACTTTCCTTGCTGAATATCCGTTAAAAGTGCGGTGGAAAAATGATGAGTTTTCATTAAAATTTCCAGTTATCCACACGGATTTTTAGCGTTTGATCTTGGTTTTTCAATAAAATATCTTTCGGTAACGCCGGCGTTTGGGTGTGATGAAAATCCAAATAATCCGCCGTCCACAGGGAACCGTCCACCGCATAACTGAAACTGGATAAGTAGTGATTTTCTCCCACTTTATAATCCGCATTTTCATCCGGTTGACCTTTCAGCCAATAAGCCAGTTTTTCCAACGGCACGTCCATGCCGATAATCTCACGCAGTAACATTTTGGCGTCGCTTTCCGAACGGCGGTTGCCTTTGTTATCGGCAATTGTTATTCCGGCATTGTGCATTTGAATTTCCATACTGGTAGTGCTGATGGTTGAATAAAGTTTCAACGTATAACTGCGGGGATTGTTATATTGCCATTCAAAACGGCTGGAAAAGCGTTCTTTATCGCTGATATAACCCAGTTGACCGCGATTGCTGTAACTTTTGATTTGCTTGATTTGCACTAAATTACGTTGCCAAGTCGGATCGGATTTATCAATAGTTTTGACATCGGTAGGACGATCCCAACCGAACCACGAGTTAATTAATGTACAACCGCTGACGGTCACAGCGACAAAGGGGACGAAAAGTAACGACTTGAATTTACGCATAATAATGAGCCGAATAAACTAACAAACGAGCGGTTATTGTACGGATTTAGCGGAAATTAGTAAAGAGAGGGCTTTCGCATGAGCAAAATAAAAGGGATGTAAACATTTACATCCCTAAACAACGTTATCCTTTTTGTTTCATTGCCGGGAACAGGATCACATCGCGAATTGACGGTGCATTGGCAAATAACATTGCCAAGCGGTCGATCCCCAAACCTTCGCCTGCCGTCGGCGGTAAGCCGTGTTCAAGTGCGGTAACGAAATCGTCATCTTTAAACATTGCTTCGTCATCGCCGGCTTCTTTGGCGTTAGCCTGCGCGTCAAAACGGGCGGCTTGGTCTTCCGCGTCGTTTAATTCGGAGAAACCGTTGCCGATTTCACGACCGCCGATAAAGAGTTCAAAACGATCGGTGACTTCCGGATTTTCATCGTTACGACGCGCCAGCGGAGAAATTTCCGCAGGGTGAGCCATTAAGAACGTCGGTTGGATAAGATGATGTTCCGCCACTTCTTCAAAGATAGCGTTGATTACCGATCCCAAACCCCAAGATTTTTGAATTTCGATATTTAAACTTTTGGCGATAGCGCAGGCTTTATCAAAATCCTGTAAATCTTCCGCTTGAATATTTGAACCGTATTTCACGATAGCATCGTGCATAGTGATGCGTTCAAACGGTTTGCCAAAATCAAATTCGTATTCGCCGTAAGGAACGACGGTCGTACCTAAAATATCTAAAGCCAGTTTGCGCAACAGCTCTTCGGTATTATCCATTAAATCATGATAATCGGCGTACGCTTGATAATATTCCAACATGGTAAATTCCGGATTATGGCGCACTGACACCCCTTCGTTGCGGAAGTTGCGATTAAGTTCAAATACGCGCTCAAAACCGCCGACCACCAAGCGTTTTAAATAAAGCTCAGGCGCAATGCGCAGATACATATCGATATCCAAGGCATTATGATGGGTCACGAAAGGTTTTGCCGCCGCACCGCCCGGAATAACCTGTAACATCGGGGTTTCCACTTCTAAGAAGCCGCGATCAATAAAGAACTGACGAATGCCCGCCACCACTTTGGAACGGATCACAAAAGTACGGCGCGATTCTTCATTGGCGATTAAATCCAAATAACGTTGGCGATAACGGGTTTCCTGATCACTCAATCCGTGGAATTTATCCGGCAACGGACGCAGCGCTTTGGTTAATAATTGCACTTCCGTTACGCGAACCGTCAATTCATTGGTTTTGGTTTTAAATAATGTTCCTTTAACGCCGACGATATCGCCTAAATCCCAATGACCCACGTCACCCGCATAAACGCCTTCGGGCAGATTGTCACGCGCCGCATACAGTTGGATGCGTCCGCTGACGTCTTGTAGGGTGATAAACGTGGCTTTCCCCATAATACGGCGGGTCATAATGCGTCCGGCGACCGCTACATGAATGTCTTTTGCCTTTAATTCTTCGCCTTCGATTTCATCGTATTGCGTATGCAGATCGGCGGCTAGCGCATCACGGCGGAATGTATTCGGGAAAGCATTGCCTTTCGCGCGTAATGCCGCCAATTTCTCGCGGCGTACCGCCATTTCACCGTGAAAATCCAATTCTTGAGTTTGTTGTTCTGACATTTTTTTACCTATATTTAAACGATAATTTTATAAACCTGCTTTCAGACTGGCTTCGATAAAACGATCCAAATCGCCGTCCAACACCGCTTGCGTATTACGGTTTTCCACGCCGGTGCGTAAATCTTTAATGCGTGCGTCGTCCAATACATAAGAACGAATCTGACTGCCCCAACCGATATCCGATTTATTGTCTTCCATCGCCTGCTTTTCGGCGTTTTTCTTCATCATTTCCATTTCGTACAGTTTCGCTTTCAGCTGTTTCATGGCTTGATCTTTATTTTGATGTTGCGAACGACCGTTTTGACATTGCACTACAATACCGCTCGGAATATGCGTAATTCGCACCGCACTTTCTGTTTTATTGACGTGCTGACCGCCGGCTCCCGAAGCGCGATAAACGTCAATGCGCAAGTCCGCCGGATTAATTTCAATATCAATATCATCATCAATTTCGGGATAAACGAAAGCGGCGGCAAACGATGTGTGACGACGGTTGTTGGAGTCAAACGGGCTTTTACGCACTAAGCGGTGAATACCGGTTTCCGTTCTCAGCCAGCCGAAGGCATATTCGCCCGATACGCGGATAGTAGCGGATTTTAACCCCGCCACATCGCCGTCGGACACTTCCACCAGTTCGGTTTTAAAGCCTTTGCTTTCCGCCCAACGCAGATACATACGCAGTAACATTTCCGTCCAGTCTTGCGCTTCGGTACCGCCGGAACCCGCTTGTAAATCCACATAACAATCGCAGGCATCGTGCTGACCGCTGAACATCCGTTGAAATTCCAGTTTGGCGAGTTGCTGTTCCAGTTCGTCTAATTCGGCGACGGCTTCGTCAAAGGTCTGTTGATCCTCACCTTCGATCGCCAATTCCAATAAACCGTCCACATCCTCCAACCCTTGATCCAATTTTTTGATGGTATTGACCACGCTTTCTAAGGCGGAACGTTCTTTACCCAGCGCCTGCGCTTTCTCGGGTTCGTTCCAAACGTCCGGTTGCTCCAGTTCGGCATTGACTTCTTCTAAACGCTCGACTTTGGCATCAAAGTCAAAGATACCCCCTCAGCACGTTGGTGCGTTCTGTAAGGTCGGAAATTTTATTTTTAACGGGATTAATTTCAAACATAATTTTTTATTTACCTGATAACAATAAGCGGGGAATTATAAGGGATTTTCACGGATTTGGGTAGGTTAAAAACGTGAAATGCAGCGTTATTCTTTGCATTAACCGATAATCCCTTTTATAATTTGCACCTGTTTTTTTATGATTGATAGGAACAATAAAAATGAAAAAAAT